>CAMPIU010000243.1 GCA_946886545.1 uncultured Flavobacteriales bacterium
GCTTTTAAAAACAATCATTATAATTTTAAACTGGATAAAACCCTTAAATATGAAGGGATTTCATTTAAAATTCCCAAACATTTTAACCGGGATTATTCTCACACCTATACCATCAAGAATTCTTCCTTAACAAGAAATAGTAGTGCTTTTAATATCTATTTCTCTGTAGAACGCTTCAACCAGTCGGATTTATACCGGGACTTTGTGGCAGATTATGTGATCGAGGATGACCTATTAAACACTTTCCAGGATGCATACGTTTGGAGAAGATACTTGTCCCTGGACAATGCGAGTGTATCCATAAAAAAAGAACTTCCAAAAACGTTCAAACACAAAGGAGTTATCCAAACCGTTTCCGGTGACGGAACTTATTCCGGACAGGCATACTATATAACATCTACGATAAAATCCGGAAATGATTATTATGTTTTCCAATGGATCACAAGTAAACCTGTCATGAATTACACCTACGACGATTTTGAACGCATTCTTAAAAGTGTACGAAAATCAAAATGACACACGCGGATTTAATTCGAAAATTCGAAAAAGAATTACCCGGAGAACAATCACATTTGGCATTCATGCCTAAGCGTGGAAGTTCGATGGAACAACTGAGAAAAGGTATTTCTTTCCGTGATGCAGCCGTTGCGATTATTTTATTTCACAACGAAAAAAACAGACTGTGCACTATTGTAACCCGGAGACAGGAGTATGATGGCTCGCACAGCGGTCAAATCAGCTTTCCGGGTGGAAAAAAAGAAATGGACGACAGGAATCTTTTAGACACTGCTATCCGGGAATGCCACGAGGAAATTGGAGTTTATGCCAGTAATTTCGAATTATTAAAGGAATTAAGCCCCTTGTTTGTTCCTGTGAGTCAGTTTCTGATCACACCCTATGTTTTGTACTCTCACCACAAATCGTTCAATTACATGCGTTCGGAACGCGAGGTTGCAGCAATCCATGAACTGGATCTGTTAGAGCTTTACAAGTCCGAATCTATTGTCAATATTGATATTCAGATCGGCAGCGATTTTACGATGAAGAATGTTCCGCATTTCAAACAAGGAGATATTCTTATTTGGGGAGCTACCGCTTTAATTCTAAACGAATTGAAAGATATCTTATCCTAGAATCTTACTCGGGCAAAACCAAGAGCAGCTGAAACACTCGTTCCATCCTTCAAAAAGAAGCTCAATGCATCCCTGGAAGCCACTCCAAATTCATAAGCTCCATCTTTCAGAATAAAAGTCAATCCGAGAGGCATATTGTTTTTATAAATACCTCCTCCATAATAACCAATACTCAATTGCAGCCATTTTACAGGAATAATATCTCCACCAAATGAATAAACCGGGTTTTGAATGGATCCTGGATTCTCTTTATTAAACGGTGCAACTACATCGAAGCCAACACGTATATATTTGATCGGTTCAAAACTCACTCCGAATCTGAAATCCGAAGCATTAATCACTGTATATTTTTGCTCACCTTCTAAGGTCATCAATCCATTCTCTCTAACCAATTGATTAACTGTTTGAGTAATATTATCGCCATTCAATCCGCCAATAGCAAAAGTAGTAAACAAAGTATCCTTCACTTTGTAAACATTTCTCTTATAGGTAACGGAACCAATATTGTTGACAGCCGCTGCAATACGCAGTTTATTGAAGAGAATCACACTTGCAGAAAGATCTATTCCGTAGCCGGTCCCCATTACCGGAGCCATTCCTTTTGTCTTTTTCTGCATCACATTAGATCCGCTTACATTTCCGTAATCAATATCAAAAGTCGGAGTAATGGATGAATACAGTCTCAAGCCATCATCATCTGATGTCATATTAAACATCGCCATAGAAGTAATTAATCTTGCGCCAATACCTCCATAAACTTCGAAAACAGAATCTCTTCCGAATAATTTCCGGCCATACCCAATGTTGTAACTTCTATTCCAAACCATTTGAATATGTGTTCCTTTGGTTAACTCGCTGATACGAATCGGAACATTCAAGGAGCCGCTGATTACATTATTCAAAGTGTCCTGAGAAATACTTGCATTATTTGCTATCCTGGAAGTATCCGAACCAAAAACAACGGTTAATGAATCAAAAACGGAAGACAATTTCCCCCTGAATAATAAATCGGTTGTCTGAGAATTCATTTTGGAGTACCAGCTATAACTTTCCCTGATATTAAAGGCTATTCCGCCTAGTTTTTCTCCATAATATGAAAAACCAAACCAATTGTAATCAAAATTAATAGCGACTCCAGCTTCGGCATAATCTCCAACAGCTTCCATCTGTCTTCTGTAATCTATCTCATCCGCATTCTTATGCTGAGCCGCATTATACAACGTTTTCGTCAGGTTTTGTAGCTTCTTGGAATTCAATGAGTCTGATGAGATTCCAAATGCAAATTCTGAAGTTCCGGTAGTGAATTTTTTTCCTGCATATCGTGGTCTCCAGCCAAGTGCTGAAGTATTGATTCCAAGAGCATGATAATCAGTAACAAATGGTGTTGCAACTCCTTTTCCAACCGTTGGAAAAGCTACTCCCTGAGTTTGAGAAAATGAAAATGAATATGATAATAGGAATACCAGAAATAGTTTAAGCTTCATAATTGTAGTTTGTGCGCTAAAGAAACGAAAAATCTTTCAACCAAAAACAAAAAGAGGAGTAAATTCAATGTAACTTACTCCTCTTTTTGCTAAACCATGCTAAAACTATAAAACCCAAAACTAACAACTATGAAAATTGTCGTTCTTGAGTACAAAGTTAAGCCAGTTTATTGATATAACAACTTTATTTTGCGTTTTTTTATCAAATAAAATACTGATTCTTGAACTCTTGAAAATGAAGATTTCAGGAAATTTCAATTAGCGCGCACCCTTTTCTTATAAGTTTTATAAGGTGAAATAAAGACTGAAATCATAAAAACAAGGCCATTCACGCAAACAATCAAAGGTGAAATCGAAATATTGATCCATTTTCCAAGAAACACTCCAACGACACAAGATACTATTCCTATGCATGCAGAATACCAAAATGTTTTTGCCAGCGTTTTAGAAAACTGTAAAGCGGTTGCGGCAGGAAGAACCAACAATCCTACAACCAGGATTACTCCAACGCTCTCAAAACTAAGAACGGCATGAATGCTGAGCAGCAACATTAACACCAATTGAAAAGCCTGAACAGGAATCCCGATAAAGGAACCAAATTGCGGATTGAACGCCCAAACCTTCCATCCTTTGAATCCAATGCTAATAACCAGCAATAAAATAACCGTCAGTGGCAATAATTGCAGAATAGCTCTTGTTCCATACAAATATTCTCCGACAATTACCTGGTCTAAAATGGACGTTTCCAAATCTCCGTACAATACACATTCCTGATCCAAATCACTGTTTTTCCCGGCAAAAAGAGCAATCATTAATACACCGATTGCAAATAAAAACGTGAAGGTAAAGCCAATCGCCGCATCTTCCTGAACCTTCCATTTTTTTCGAAGAAAATCAATCAGAAAATTTGTTAATATACCAGTAATTGAGGCTCCAACAATCATTGGAACAGAATCTCTTGTTCCGCTAAGCAGATAAGCAACGACTATTCCTGGCAGAACAGCGTGTGAAATTGCATCACCAACCATTACCAAACTTTTTGAAACAAGCAAAACTCCCAGTAAAGATGCCGGTATTGCAACGGAACAGGCGGTCAATATCATCAAAAGATCATTCATCTTATTTTCCGGTTTTAAATTGAATTTTTGACAAAAGAGCTACAGAAATTGCGCAAATACTTAAAACCAGAATGATGCAAGGACCTGTTGGAATATTTTTTCCTAAAATGGATATATACGATCCAAGCAGTGAAGAGGAAGTTCCAAAGATAAGTGATAAAACAATTAAGGAACTCAACTTGTAAGTTAGCATTCTCGCTGTCAAAACAGGGATGATCAAAAGGGCAGACATTAAGACAACTCCTACCGCCTGAACTCCCATTGCTACGACAAGGATAGTCATCGAATTTAAAATAAAGTCATTCCAACGTAGTGAAAAGCCTTTACTGATCATAAATTCTTTATTGAAAGCAAAGCTAAACATCACCCGGTATCTGAAAAAAGTAACTCCGATAATTAAAGAAGAAACTACCGAAAATAAATACAAATCTTCGATGTTCAAAGCTGCAATTTTACCAAAAAGAAAATCACTCAATCCGGCTTGTCCGTCATCCGGTCTGCCTTGGATATAGGAAAGTAAGCTTAATCCCATTGCAAAGAAGATACTTAATGTGGCTGCTACAATGGTATCAGATTTAAGTTTTGTTTTTCGTTGGAGCCATGATATTTGCTGCGTTGCGAGCCAACCTGCAATAAAAGCTCCCAGCATCAAAATAAGTGTGTTTCTTTGCCCTGAAACCATGTAGGCTAAAACAATTCCCGGTAAAATGGAATGAGAAATTGCATCGCCGATCAAAGATTTCTTTTGAAGAAATGTGAAAGTCCCAACCAATGCCGCTGAAATTCCGATAAGCGCTGTCCCAATAAATACAATCCAAATACTTAAATCCATCTTCATTTTTATTAAATCAAAAACTGCGTTTTTTCTTATCCAATAAAAGGGTCATTCCATACGCTTTTTCAATATTCTCAGATTTCAGAATTTCATCAATCGGTCCGTTTGCAATTAGTTTTTTATTGAGCAATACTACGTCATCAAAGTATTGGGCTACAATTGATAAATCGTGATGGACAATAATAACTGTTTTTCCGGAGTCTCTTAATTTTTGAACAATCGATAAAATGGAGTCCTGCGAAGCCATATCAATACCCACAAAGGGTTCATCCATCACAATCAACTCTGCTTCTTGTGCCAGTGCTCTTGCCAAAAAAACACGTTGTTGCTGTCCACCGGATAATTGCCCTATCTGACGATTCGAAAATTCAGACAATTGAACCTTCTTTATAGTCTCTTTTACAATTTCCTTATCAGCAAAAGTAGTTCGCGACCACCATTTTTTAGGACGGATTCTTCCCATGGCAACAACTTCTTCAACAGTTATCGGAAAATCCCAGTCAATCGATTCTCTTTGTGGGACATAGGCAATCTTCGAACGGTATTTTTCTAGTGAATTTCCAAAAAATGTTACTTCTCCCTTTTTAACCGGAACAATTCCCAATATCCCTTTCAATAAGGTTGATTTACCCGAACCATTTGGTCCAATAATCCCTGTGATTTTGCCTGGATTTATGG
>CAMPIU010000244.1 GCA_946886545.1 uncultured Flavobacteriales bacterium
AAGGTGGGGTATTCATGCTTAAATGCGCTTGATTTTAGTGGAATTTTCTTTGTGCCTGCTTGTGGGACGACAGAGCCTCAGTCTTCATCCGCTTTCGCTGTCCCTCGGCTTTTTCGTCTTGTGAGACGGAGCCTCAGTCTTCATCCGCTTTCGCGGATTCTTATTCTACGCAATGGCATGGCGGGTCAAAATACCACTTTACCTGCGGCATGGACTCTTGCCATTTTTGCTGAAAATGAGGACCCAACATAATTGCTCTCATGTCTACAGCTTCCAGTTTTTTCAAATTGGAAACCTCCTCCGGCAATATGTTAATCGGATTATCCCAAATATCTAAAACTCTCAATTCGCTTAAATATCCGATGCAGGCAGGCAGGGAACTTATTTTGTTTCGCGCAAGGTGCAGTTTTTGGAGTTTTGGCAACTGACAAATTACAATAGGTGCATTTTCCAGATTATTCTTCGTTACATCCAATGTTTTGAGCGACTTAAAAACCCCCAGTTCCAGCGGAAGGTCTTTCAACTTGTTTTTGGAAATATTCAGGTATTTCAGATTCTTAAAGGAGTACAACTTTTCAGGGATTTGTTCCCATTTCAATTTAGATGCATCAATTCCTAAAATGGTATCGGGATTTGCTTTTTGAATTGCTTCCCAGCGATAAATTTTTAAGGTGTCCTGAGCAAACAGGGCGTTACTTGCGTAAAGAAAAATAATTGCGAGCAGTAATTTCATCCAATTGAATTTGATTTTTTAAATCCTCTATATTTTCAAAACGCTTTTCATCACGTATATGTTGCATTACCTCCACTTTAATCTGTTGATCATATATTTCTTCGTTAAAATCAAACAGGTAAATCTCTATTGTGATCTGGCCATTATTTGCAACGGTTGGTCTGGTTCCAATGTTCATTACACCATAAACCAACTTATCTCCAAGATAAGCTTTTGCCGCATAAACTCCGTTTTTAGGAAAAATCTTCTCTGTGTTTTCCAAATCGATATTCGCTGTTGGAAAACCAATTGTGCGACCAATTTGTTGCCCCTTCACAACTTTACCTTGCAAAACAAAAGGACTGCCCATTAATTCCGCAGCGTATGAAACGTTTCCTTCTATAATCGCATTTCGGATTTTGGTCGAACTGATTGTAATATCACCTACTGAAATAGCCGGCAATTGAAAGACCTTAAAATCATACAATTCGCCCAACTCTTGCAATTCCTGGAAAGATCCTTCCCTATTCTTTCCAAAATGATGATCATGACCGATATGCATTTCACTTACCCTGATCTGGTTCACAAGTACATCACGTACAAATTCCATTGCAGACAAGCGCGAAAATTCCTTGGTAAAAGGAAAAAGAATTACCGTATCCAGTCCCAACTTCTCCAGTTTCTCCAGTTTTTCATCCACCGTATCGATCAATTTAACTGAATAACTATCCGGATAAAGAACCTTTCTCGGATGCGGCTCAAACGTAAACAAAACAGATTCTTTATTCGCCAGCCTGGCCTTTTGGACCAGTGAACGGATAATTTCCTGATGGCCTAAATGAACCCCATCGTATGTTCCCAAAGTAAGTATTGGACTATTAAACTTGGTATCTGAATTCAACTGCCGAACTACACGCATAGTACAAATGTAGTTAAACAAAAAAAGTGGTGGTGAAAAAGTAGCAGTGAAAAGTTTTTCACCGCTACTTTTATCTTATTAATTGAATGTTTCCATGCCCTGTTAGCATTTTCCCGTTCATTCCCTCTGGTTTTTGAATATCAACACAGCACACCTTTCAATCTTCCTTATTCTCCTCAAGTTTTAATCTCTCATTAACTGGATATTTCCTTGTCCGGTTTGAGTAGTCCCATCCAAACCGGTTGCAATAAATTTGTAGAAGTAGACCCCTTCGTCTGCTAAATTCCCGTTAACCGTTCCATCCCAATAACCAGTTACTCCCGAATATTCAGTCATCTTATTCCCCCATCTGTTTACGATTGTAACCTCCACAGACACCGCATTCTCGAGGCGAAGAAAGAATACATCGTTATTCCCGTCTCCATTTGGCGTGAAGATATTCGGCATTACGACCGTCATTGGAGGGAAAGGAATTACGATAACCTCCAATTGTGAGGTATCCTGACAAATTCCATTACTTGCTGTTAAAATAACTGTATATGTCCCTGGAGCTTGATAAGTGGAAGACGGTGTCATTGAAACATCTGTTGTATTGAATACTTGTCCATTCCCCAAGTTAAAAGTGTATGAATTTGCATTCGAACTGGAATTGTTAAATTCAACCTCCAGCCCCGGAGTTCCGGAAAGTGGCGAATTATTACCCAAAACAGCAACCGGAACAGGAATAACCGTTATTACAATCGTATCACTATTCTGACATCCGGCCGTACTTGTTCCTGTAACCACATAGGTGTTTATTCCAAGTGGAGGAGTAAAGCCTGTATTGTTTGGGATTGAATTCGACCAACTGTAAGTAGATGCTCCTGAACCACTTAATACAACTGAGGATCCAAGACAGATCGTTTGATCTGATCCTGCATTAACGGTCGGAAGTGGGTTCACAGTAACTACGACCTGATCTGTACTTAGGCAGCCATTTAGATTCGTACCTGTTACTGTATAAGTTTGTGTCGATAAAGGAGTAAATGAAACACCATTGGCAACCCCGTTAGTCCATGAATATGTTTGTGCACCTGTTGCAGTTAAGGTAACACTTCCTCCCTGGCAAACCGATTGGTCAACTCCGGCATTAACCGAAGTAGATGGATTGACTGTAACAGTAACCTGATCTGTATCCGTACATCCATTTACATCAGTTCCGGTAACTATGTAGGTTTGAGTTGAAGATGGAGTGAATGAAACTCCGTTTGTGATTCCATTGTTCCAACTGTACGTTTGAGCTCCTGAACCACTTAATGCAACTGAAGCTCCCATACAGATTATTTGATCAGATCCTGCATCAACTGTCGGAAGTGGGTTTACAGTGACAACCACCTGGTCGGTACTTAAACAACCAAAGGCATTTGTACCAGTAACTGTATAAGTTTGAGTAGAGACTGGCGTAAATGAAATACCATTGGTAATACCATTATTCCATGAATAAGTTTGGGCACCTGAAGCTATTAACGTAACACTTCCGCCCTGGCAAACCGTTTGGTCAGCCCCGGCATTAACCGAAGTAGACGGATTGACAGTAACAGTAACCTGATCTGTATTTGTACACCCATTTGCTGCTGTTCCGGTAACAGTATAGGTTTGTGTAGAAGATGGCGTGAATGAGACTCCGTTCGTCACTCCATTGTTCCAGCTATACGTTTGGGCTCCTGAACCGCTTAACACAACTGAAGCTCCCAAACAGATTGTTTGATCCGATCCTGCATTAACTGTCGGAAGCGTATTTACAGTGACAACTACCTGATCGGTTCCCTGGCATCCGTTTGCATCAACTCCTGTAACAGTGTATGTTTGGGTCGATAAAGGATTAAAAGCAACGTTGTTCGTTACTCCGTTATCCCAGCTATAAGATTGAGCACCTGAACCGGAAAGAGTTACCGGCTGACCAATACAAATTGTCTGGTCACCTCCGGCACTAACCGGGATCGTTGTATTTACTGTTACAAGAACGTCATCAGTATCCTGACAACCATTTGCTGCAGTTCCGGTAACAGTGTATGTTGCGGTTGCTCCGGGAACGAATGAAACTCCATTAGTCACCCCATTGTCCCATGTATAAGTCTGCGCACCTGAACCGGAAAGGGTTACTGATTGGCCAATGCAAACAGTTTGATCAGGTCCTGCATCTACTGCCGGATAAATTACATTCACCCCTGACGAAGCAGAAGATGTACATGTCGTCCCTCCATATGATGTCGTGGCAGTCTGTGTAAAAGTAGTAACTCCGGAAGGTAATCCATTTGCGGAAGCGTTCGCAGAAGTACTGCTGGTAATCCCCGAAGCAGGACTAGATGTCCATAACAAAGAAGTTGTTGCCGTTATAGTGATTGGCGTATTTAAGGTTGGTGAAACGGGCACCTGGAATATTGAAGCTGATGCAGCAGTACAGGAGTTGTCATTAATTGTAGAACTAATTGCACCGGACGCATATGAAATAGAGGTCGGTGAACCACAAATAGATGTCAGGTTCGAAAACGTAATATTTGCGTTCGTCAATGCGCCGACATCCGCACCGATGCAATCATAAATCTGAACTGCCCAACCACCTGCTGCTGCATTGCAACCAATAAGACCGGACCAGTTTATAGCAGTACTTGAAGGTCCGTAGGTACTGTAAGTTCCTCCCAGTGAAGCTGGAGCAGGGCTGCAAACATTTAAATTACCACTTGGGATCGTTGTAAAACAAAGATTATTTACTCCATCAGCGCTATTACAAGTTGATCCTTGCCCAATTGCTCCCGGATTCGGAAGCAGTAAAATTGTAGGAGAACCACAAGCCGGTGGACCAACCAAATAAAATGCTAAATCCGAAACAAAAGTATGATTCGCGGAAAAACAAACCTGGATATTTGTATTTGCATTGATAAGAGATTGCGGTGGTGGTGGGTTATAATAAGAGAATGACCCTGTAGTATTCACAGTTGAAGATAAGGATGCATTGTTACAGTTGGATAAAGAACTGGACGCAGTAACTTCCGTATTCAAATTCCAGACCCAGGCTGTAAAACAGTCTGTAATAGTATTTGACGCATCACGAATTTCAACACGATAACCGTCACTTGCAAGATTTGATATCGTAGAAGTAGGCCCCACCTGAACCGAAAGTGATTGCCATGAAGAATTTGTTTGATCGTGATAAAACCAATTAAATGTAAATGGTCCTACTCCGCTTGTTGGAGTAGCGGTTAAACTTCCCTGTTGTGCTCCAAGTGTGGTTCCGCACCAAATATAAATAGGGTCGTTGGGAGCACCGTTGGTATACGAGGTTGTAGAGGCCCCGGAATTTCCGCTTGGAACCAACTGGGCATGACCAGCAGTCGAACATGCGAATGCAAGAAAAACAAGTAACTTTTTCATAACTACTTGCTTGATTTAAGTTCGTTAATTCGCTTAGTGAGCTTGTTTTTCTCACTGAGATAATATTCCCGGTCTGATTCCGAAGCTTCATTTAGTTTAATCGACACTTCTGATAAAGCTTCAATACATTCCGGAAGATTCCAGTCTTCAATTGTTCGGGGATGAACCGCTTCAATTTGCTTTGAGTCGGGAGTACTTTCAACTC
>CAMPIU010000245.1 GCA_946886545.1 uncultured Flavobacteriales bacterium
ATCCACCTGGGTACTTTTACTTTTTGTATTGCTACTTAACATAATATTAATTATAAGACAAATGAAACGATAGCTTCGATAAGCCTAAGCTTCAGCGCGACTTGTTTTTCCTATAAAGCTCCGGAAAGTCTTTGATTCTATTGATACATGTTCAGTATTGATTTCAAATCAATAAATTAAACCAGTACAATTTTCTTAAATTTGCAATCGAGAATCAATCTATATGAAACGAAACCTCCATTTATATTTTATCTTAGGCTTATTAATAACTCTAAGTCAGCACGCTTATTCACAGGTGTTTAGCTTGGTACATTCACCTGTTTCAAAACTGAATTATGCGGTTGTAAACGATCAGTATGGGTTTGCAATGGCTGGTGGAACAAAGCAGTTTAAGTCAATAGATCAAGGACTTACCTGGACACAATTGAGTGGTGTTTCAGGTTCTCCTTTATATCTGTTTGAAGCACAGAATATCGCGATTTCTTCAGCTTCAACCATGTGTCTTGTAGGTTATAGCGTTGCTACTGCTTCATATATTGTTGTTAGAACTACTGATGGAGGAAATAGCTGGAGTCAGACACTTTCTGTACCTTACTCACAGCCTTTGAAGGATATTGCTGCAAATGGAAATACACTTATAGTAACAGGGGTTAATGGGATTTACCGTTCAACAGATGCGGGTTTAAACTGGAATTTCTTATCCTTGTCTTCAGGCGGTCAATCCTCTTCCTTTGTTCGGTATAATGTAACTTCTGCATCCTGGATAATAGGAGGATATTCACCAAATTACCAATATTCGGGAGATGATGGGCTTACTTGGCAAAATTTGATGATTGGCTTTAATCCGGATGTCAATGTTCTGGCCGAATCGTCTACGTCAAATGGGGTCTTATTTGCAAGAAAAACAGCTTCCACAACTCAAATGCTCTTGTTGGATGCAGCAAATACCATCGATACTACAGCTATCGTTGAATCAAGTTTGGTTATGAATGGGAATCCTTTTTTGACAGGGGCTTTTTTCAACGGAAACCTGCTTACGCATAGTCAGAATCTGTTTTATCAAGTCGATCCGGCAACAAACAATGTATACCACTTTGGTTTCCCGGCTTCCGGAGGATCATATTTGGCTGAAGAAATTTCATTAGGTACAACTTACGGAGTAGCAATCGCATCAACCTCCAGTGGAAGTGGCAGAATTTACCGCATTGATTTGGCCCAAGCTCCGGCTATCTACGTACCTTCCTATTTTAATATCCAGGGGCCAGGCCCATGTGCCGGTGATCCGATTATTGCCTCAGCCATTGCTGATTATGCAGATTCGCTTAAATGGTATGTAAATAATATATTGGTTTCTACTTCAAATTCAATGAATTATCCAACTCCGTTGGGTGTTTACACAACTTATAATGTCAAGTTGGAGACTTATTACCATGGAGTTGTAAATTCAACTACGAAATCAGTTATCATGACTACTTCACAAATGCCACATTCCTTTACATACAGTTTGGATACAAGTGTTTGTTATGGTTCTCCGCTTCATGTTTTGATCGATCCATCTACTGGAACACCTGTTAATACCGCAGTTAAAATCTTGTATAACGGACAATTGATCTACGGACCTGTAACAATGACAACAAGCAATATCAATGCCACTACTCTGCCTGTAACAACTAGTGGAATCATGCAGATTATCTCTTATAAAACGAATTATTGTGATAACAATAACAGCGATACAATCAATCAGCAAGTCATTGTGGGACCAAATTTATTTGATTTTACTATTCTTCCCCATGATTCGGTTATATGCTCAGAAGTAAATCCGGTTATTCCAATTGTGGGAACTTATCCATCCTACTCCTATGATTTTTTTTCTACCAATAGTTTGTCAAATCCGGGAAGTCCGCATGTTCTGACATCTGGAACTTCAGATACTTTGGAAATTGAACTCGAAGGATTTGATTGGGGCATTAATATCAACTCAGGCCCCAATACCTATGGGAATGTATACTTTTATGTCAATCTAAGTATTTCAGATAATGCTGGGTGCGTCTCACAGAAAATAATTGATACTATCCGAATTCAAAGACGTACAGCAGCTTTTGAATTACATTCGCGTTCTTTTCTTCAATCGGATACTGTAAATTTATCCAATATATATGTTGTTCCAAATCGATTGTGGTCGTCTCCCGAATTGAACTCAGTCTATATTCAGAATGAAACAGCTCAAATCCCTTTAATTATTGCGGATACAATTGGTTTTTTTGGTATTGAACTAAGGAATGAACCGATTCCAGGCTGTGATACTTCAGCGATACATTATGTCCACTATGCCAATCAGGCTCCGAATCTTGATACAATATGTACAGCCAAAAAGCTGCATGAAATGGATAAATTGCACATTACCAAAATGGATCAGTTCGGGAATATATATGAAATCCGGGCGTATAAATTGAGTAATGTTTTAGTTCCCCTTTATATCATTAGGAAAAACGACCATCAGGGAAATCTTATTTGGGAGAAAAGGTCTGCTTATATTGGAGGTAGTTATAATGGTATTACTGGTATTGCGGTAGAGGAAATGGATTTTGACGACGAAGGGAACCCGGTTGTAGCTTTATGGATTCACGGGGACGAAGTATATCTGGATGACTACATTCAATTTACACCAGCATGGCATGAGGAAAGAAATGAGTGTTATATCATTAAAATTGACAAAAATACAGGTGGTTTGATTTGGAGCCAAAATTTAAATACTATTGCGCCTTCTGCAGGTCTTGGGTTAAACTCGCGGGTAACAGATGTTGCGGTAAAAGGAGATTTCATTTATACTTCGACTTACAGTTCACATGATTTGGATTTTTACACACTAGCGAATGATGATGGACACTTGATAAATACATCTCCTTTGGATTTGACCTGGTCAGGAAGTACATTTATTAATCTGAGTTCACTAATGCCTGGGGGAGGCTCATATTATACTCATGGTTCCTTTTGGTCTCCGCAATTGGACGTGCTTTCTACAGGAGAAGTTATTGCAATTGGAAACTATAGAAAAGGATGGATTCCTACACAGCCTCAATTAGAGTTGACCACTTCCACATCAGGTATTTTTGCCATGAAATACCATCCCGATTATGGGGTATATGATGTAGCTAAAATCGCTCAAACAGGCTCATCAACATATATGAGCAACACCAGTGGTTACAGCGATCATCCGAAAATGTTTGTGGATAAGAACGACAATATCACAATTGCATCTTATTGGCAATTTGAATACGGAAACTATGAAATCCAAGTACTTGATTCTGTTTTGCCCATGGAATCAGGAACATTTGTACTCAATATGGATAAAAACTATCAAATAAACTGGCTCTCACGTGGGACACATAGTCGTGTAGAAGATTTGGTTTATGTGGAAGCCACCAATGAAACTTACTTAGCCTGCAAGACCAAAGATAATTTTAGTATGGGAACCGGAAACGTGAATTTAATGGCCGGTGATGCGCAACACTATTCACCTCAGTATACCAGTACTCCAAATTATATGGATCCTCCCCGATTAAATGACCCGAAGAAACAAGGATTTATTACTAGATTGAATAGTGAGGGCGAGCCGTTGACAATTAAAAAGTTTAACTTTGGAACTACAAATCCTAGTGAAACCCTGCCTTGGTTGTCGATGAGATTGGCTGCGTCCGCCTGTGGTGACCTCGCTGCGTTTGTCAATACAGATGTTGAAACCATTATCGCAGTCGATGGACAAACCTATCAATCAGATTCCGTGATGCTTTTTTTGTATTATTCCAATTGCAATGCGGATGATTGCAGTTACCTGGATGCGAATGACACCTTGAAACTATGCGAGTTAAGCGGGCCTATCAATATTCAATTGGCTGAATATTATAATTTGAATACCTTGTCGTATGACCTAGTTATTAATGGAACGACTGTTTTAACTAATCAATCTGCAACAGTTCTCAATGGTCATTTTTCAATTCCTTTTCCGACTAATGCGGTCCAAGGATTCACATTGGCATTTACTTCACCTAATGCAGACACTCTTGAAGTAGTTTATTCTAATCTGGCTGCTGATTTCGGAATACTTGCAGATGATCATTTTTGCACTTATGATACTCCCATACAACTGGATAATTCAACTCCTTCCGGTGGAACGTATTCAGGCCCAGGAATTCTTGTAAGTCAGTTTAATCCGTTAATTGCGGGTATTGGAAGCCATTATATCACTTACGCATATACTGATCAATATGGGTGTTTCACTTCTGATTCTATTTCAGTTTTTGTAGATAGCTGCTCCTATTTGAATGCTGATGATACCCTGTTACTTTGTGATAAAGATCCTATTGTTCTCGTTCAGATAAATGACTACTATGATTTGAATACAATATCATTTGATATCATCGTAAATGGTGTAACGGTTTTAATCAATCAAACCGAGACAGTTGTGAATGGTCAGTTTTCATTTCCATTGCCCTCAGGAGTAACAAATGAATTGAAACTTGTTTTTACTTCGCCAAATACGGATACTTTGGTAATTCGCTATTCTGATTTAGTAGTAGATTTCGGAATCTTGTCTCAATATGATTTCTGTGTTTATAATGGTTCCTTTTCATTGCCTAATTCTACACCGTTGGGAGGAGTTTATTCAGGGTTAGGAGTTGTGGGGAATCAGTTTTACCCCACTATTTCGGGAGTAGGAACACATTTGATTAGTTACACCTACACAGATAATGATAATTGTTCGAAATCGGATACTGTTTCTGTTTTTGTAGATAATTGTGCAGGTGTTGAAGATCAATATTTAAGGGCGTTTCAAGCGTATCCAAACCCGTTTACAAGTGAATTACACCTTGCTTGTTCAGAAGAGTTAGTATCCGATTGTCAATTGAATATAGTTGATCATGTTGGAAGAACTATTTTACAACAAGATATTACTCATAAAGACACAGTTATTTTATTGAGTCAGTTGTCTAAAGGAAATTACACATTAGAGATTATGCAGGCTGGCATATGTGTTTATCGTGAACAAAGTGTAAAAATGTAGTTTCAATAAGTTAGAGTAATAAGGATGGATAAATTCCATCCTTATTACTCAGTTTTGGTTGACATAATCAAATGCTACTTATCTCAATTAAATATTATCCAATTTGATGGAAATTTAGAAATCACCTATTAGGTAATCCCTTCTCACAATCCAAAACTCCTATTCCAGCTTGTTAGGTAATTCC
>CAMPIU010000246.1 GCA_946886545.1 uncultured Flavobacteriales bacterium
GAAGATATGCAAGCGATGTTTATTCGAATGTAACGTTATCAAGTAATATCGTTTACGGTTCAAACACCTCCTTTAACGGTTCAACAACCTCTTTAACTTTAGATTTTTATGAACCGGCCGCAGATACTTCTGTTGCCCGACCCTTAATTATTTGGGTTCATGGAGGGAGTTTTTTAGGTGGTACAAAAACAGATGTGGATGTGCAGGAATTATCCAATCGTTTTGCAAAAAAAGGCTATGCTTGTGCGTCAATCAATTACCGGACCGGATTTTTCCCGATAGATTCGGTAAATGCCATCAAAGCCGTTATGCGCGCAACCCAGGACTTGAAAGCTTCAATCCGTTTCTTTTATAAAGACAGAGCTACAACAAATGCCTATAAAATTGATACAACCCGTATTTTTATCGGCGGGAGCTCCGCCGGAGCTCTTACTGCATTGCATGTTGCATACCTGGATCAGGATTGCGAAATCAGTGATTACCTTAATTCAGCGAACCTAGCTGCGCTTGGAGGTTTGGAAGGTGCCAGCGGTAATCCTGGTTATTCTACAAAAGTAGCCGGTGTTATTAACCTGTGCGGAGCGCTGGGTCGTTATAGCTGGTTGGAAGCAGGAGATGTTCCTTTGGTTTCACTTCACGGCACGAATGATGCGACTGTAAAATACAATCGCGGAGTAGTGAATCCGGGTGTTGCTTTAATGTACCTGGACGGAAGCCGCATGTTAATAGAGAGAAGCTGCGCTTTGAATCACCCGCATAAATTATATACTTTCCATGGTGCACCGCATGTACCATACGCCGGAACAGGTGCAACACAAGTTGCTTATATGGATACGACGGTAAACTTTGTCAGGGATTTCCTTGTTCAGCGTTTGGGATGTACCGATATGGATTTGCAAGCTGCCAATACACCTGCTCAAAACGCGAATCTGTATGCAATCAATTACTGTGACGGAAGTCCTGTTGATGAAACTTGTTTAACATTAGGTTTGGCTGAGAACGGCAAAGAAAATGAACTGATGCTTTATCCGAATCCTGCTTCCAGCCAGGTAACGATCAATTACGAGTCCGAAGGATTAAAAACGATATCCGTAATTGATATCTCCGGAAGAGTGGTAATGATGAAGGAAATGAATGAAAGTGCCTATGTACTTTCTGTAGATGATTTGAAGAAAGGAACATACTTTGTTCGCATTTCGGATGGAAGCAATCAGAAATCAGTCGTGAAACAATTAATTATTGAGTAGACTAAACTTTACAATTTAAAAGCTTCCTTCGGGGAGCTTTTTTTATATTCGCGTTCATGCCAAAAAGTTTGGCAGCAAATTTGTAAATTGGAAACAAAATAAATTCTTATGAAAAGCATTGGTGTATTGATGATGTTGTTGCTTACCCAAACAACACTATTCGGGCAAAAGACAATTCGAATGACAGTAAAGGAGGAGTGCGTTCCGTGTCGCCGTATGATGCCGATGACTTGCTTTCAGGTGAAAAAGGAAGGATCCAAGACCTGGGAATTGTTTTATGAGCGCATTGCAGGATTCGAATATGTTGCGGGAAACAGATACGTGATCGAAGTGATAGAAACGGAGCGTCCTGCGCCGGTTCCGCAAGACTTGTCTAAATATCTTTACAAATTAAGTAAAGTAATTTCCGTAACTCCCATGATCAGTGGAAGTGAAGGGATTTTGTATAAAGTAATCCGAATGAATGGAAATGCCGTAGTGAATGCAGATGTTGCATTTAGTTTTGACAGCACTTTTCACCAGATCTCAGGAAAAAGCGGATGTAACAACTTTACGGCTCCCATCAAAATGAATAAGAAACAAACGAAGATTTGTGTAAAATCAGGAGCTTCAACGAAAATGGCTTGCCCTGAAATGGAGACTAAGATCGAAGGCGAGTTTTTGAAATCAATTTCAAACAAGTCTTTTAAGATCTCCCATAAGGAAGGTTTAATGATTTGGAAATCAAAGAAAAAGGAAGTGTTTGTTCTGGAAGTAATTTCAAAGCCGCAAGCTGAGGATCCGGCTGGAACGTCCGGCAGACCTGAAAAAACACCCTGGAATTATTTTAATCAGCAAGAATTGAAGTTGATTCAAATGGATGGAATGTCAATCAGGAATTCGAAAGCATTAATTATCATGGACATTTCAACGAATACATTTACAGGAAGCAATGGCTGTAACCGAATTTCGGGAAACATGACCACGACACGAAATACCGTTGCCTTTTCAGAGATCATTTCAACCAAAATGATGTGTACCGATGAGGTGGTAGCAACTACCGAACGCCGTTTCATGGAAATTTTAAAAAGCAAGGGATTAACGGTTGATTTTGCAGAACAAGTATTTAACATTTACGATTCTACAGGAAAGCTGGTACTAATGTTCGCGGTTGACGCAACCAAATAAATTTATTAGAGTTTTAATTTCAGTTTTCATATATTTATACACCAAAAATTTTTTTACTATGAAAAAACTAATCAAAATTTCTGCGTTTGCAACATTGGTATTTGTTGGAGCATTAGGAATTCAATCATTCACTGAAGCGAAGACCGTATCTTCTGAGAAAGTGCTTGGCAATATTGAATTTAAAGTTATCAACGACACATCTTCTGAATATAAATACTGCGTTAACGGAGGTCATAACTATATTAGTGCGGGTGCATCCAAAGGATTTAGTTATACTGAAGGAACTGAAATCAAACATCTGGAAGGAAGCAACTGTGGCGGAGTTTGGTTTAAAGTTACAAGCTCCATGCATGGTAAATCTTTTTCAGTTTCTGAGTTGAAATAAATCATTTCTTGAAATATTGAACAAGAAGCCTCTTTTTTTAAGAGGCTTTTTCGTTTTCCACATCTTCTTTTCATTTTTCACTTTAAATAAGGTTAAATCCTTATTGCGATTCATTGAATTCCGTTAATTTCGTGCACAGATTGAATGGTTATGAAACGAATATTGCTTTTAGGCGCAGGCCTCTCTGCTTCAACACTGATTAAGTATTTGCTTGAACAAGCTGACGAGAATAATTGGCAGCTGCGTGTAGTTGACCGGTCATTGGATTTGGTAAAGTCTAAGCTGGCAGGTCATCCGAAAGGTGTGGCACTTTCGTTTAATGCTTTAGATCGCAATGAACGTTGGGAAGAACTCCAACAAGCTGATTTGATTATTTCAATGCTACCGGCGCGTTTTCACCTGGAAATCGCAAAAGATTGTCTGGAATTGAAGAAGCATCTCATCACACCTTCATATGTTTCACCTGAAATGAGCGCCTTGAATGAAGAGGTAAGAGATGCGGGTTTGATTTTCATGAATGAAATTGGGGTAGATCCGGGAATTGATCACATGAGTGCCATGCGGATCGTGGATTCAATTAAGGATCAGGGTGGCGAAATCACAGGATTTAAATCTTATTGCGGTGGTTTGGTTGCACCGGAAAGTGATACCAATCCGTGGAACTATAAATTTACCTGGAATCCAAGAAATGTGGTTCTGGCAGCGCAAGGTGATACGGCCCGTTATATCGACAGACACCAGTATAAGTATATTCCGTATACACAGGTTTTCAGCCGTTTGGATAATATATCGGTTGAAGGTTATGGAGAATTTGAAGGATATGCCAATCGCGATTCTTTGTCTTATCGTCACATTTATGGTTTGGAGGATATTCCGACAATTTACAGAGGAACACTTCGTAAAAGCGGTTTTTGTAAATCATGGAATATTTTCATTCAACTGGGTTTAACGGACGATAGTTTTATTCTTCAGGATTCGGAAAACCTTACACCAAGAAACTTTTTGAATGCCTTTTTACCTTTTGAAGAGGAAATAACGGTTGAAGCCAAATTTCTGAATTTTTGTAAAAAATGGGGGATTGATGATATTTCCCGTTACCAATGGCTGGGATTATTTGATGATTCCGTGAAGATTGGTTTAAAAGATGCAACACCGGCCCAGGTTTTAGAAAAGATCCTGGTAGAGAAGTGGGTCTTGGGTCCTCAGGATAAAGACATGCTGGTTATGGTTCATCAATTTACTTATTTGCTAAACGGTGAACGCAGATTTATTGAATCTTCCATGGTTAATCTCGGGGATGATCAAATCCATACAGCCATGTCTAAAACAGTTGGATATCCGGTTGGGATGTGTGCTAAACTCATCCTGCAGGATCAAGTTTCGGAACGTGGTGTTTTACTTCCTACCAAGCCTGAAATTTACGATCCGATTTTAGATGAATTGGAAAAACATGGTGTGGTCTTCCAGGAATTGGAAAAAGTTATTTAAGCGAATAAATTTCTTCTACTAAGAAGCCGGTAGATCACAACTCCGCTTACTGTTCCAAAAAGCAATACCTCGTCTGGGAACCGAACAAACCCCGAAACGAGTAATACCAAGCCAAACGTTACGGAGAGGATCAATCCCTGCTTCACCGTTTCACGGGTAAAATAGTTTACCGGGTATTTCCGGAAGAGTTGGGGAAGCAAAAATTGTTGTTTATAGCTTAAATAACCACTTAGTACCATTAAAGGGACTAGAACAAAGCCTTGCTGGATTCCCATGTCACTATAAGTCAAAAAAGCCCATATCCGCTCCGTCCACACGAAACCGGTGTGAATATTCGGAAGAACATAGAAAACTGCCAGAGAAGTGCTTAAAATGCACAAAAATCCAATTCCCAAATGTTTTCCCGCTTCCTGCTTTTCAGAAATATTTCCGCTGAATTGAATTCTCTTGCGCGCTTTAAGTAAAGTTAGAACCCAAAATAGGAGCCAGTCGATCAGATAAAACTGGAGAATGAAACTCGCATCCCAATTCCAATAGAAATAACCCAGAACCGGAAGCAGGCCTTCGATCAGAGTTTGAAGAAGAATGGCCTTTTTTGGCGTCATTTGGACAAACGCTTAATGGCATCAGAGGAAATAGTGAAATCAGGATTGTATTTCAATGCTTTTCTATAGTACTGAATTGCCTGGTACTTTTCACCTTTTGTTTCGTAAACAAGACCCAAGTTATGCCATGCTTCTACATAACGGGGTTCCTTTTGAAGAGTTTCCTTATAGAAGTAAGCAGCACTGTCCAAATCATTTTGTTTGAATTGCTTGATCCATCCTAATTGAAATAGCGGGGGAGTAAAGGTTGGATCTTTCTTTAGCATCTCCCGGTAAGTTTGCTGAGCTTCAGGAAGTTTGTTAAAGTCCTGGTATGCAAAAGCTAAATTGTACTGAGCTTCTATATTATTC
>CAMPIU010000247.1 GCA_946886545.1 uncultured Flavobacteriales bacterium
GGGAATAAATTGGTATTATAAAAAGTAGGGAGGCGATTAATCGCCTCCCTACTTTAATTTATTGTTTTACCAATGAATATACTTTAGAACCGTTTTTGACGATATAAACACCCGCTCTCAATGAAGAGATATCCAAAACCAAGGTACCATCTCCCTGTTTATATGATGATACATTCAAGCGAACATCCTGCCCCATGGCATTCAGCAATTTGAAAGTACTCAACGAAACAAGATCGCCTTTCAGGGTAACAAGGTCCGTAGCCGGATTCGGGAAGATAACAAGGTCGCTTACACCTGCAATATCGATATACACCGATTCCATGTCATGCATCCGCTCCTGACCATTATAGTCCACTTGCCTCAAGCGATAGTAAGAAATTCCGTTCAGCGGCAGGTTATCAATTGCGGAATAGTAAAGCGACGTTTGGGAATTTCCCGCCCCATTTTCGGTAGCAACTGTTTCCCAGCCATCAAATCCGCTTACTGATCTTTCGATCACGAAGTAATCATTGTTTTGTTCCGAACTGGTTTCCCAATTTAATCTCACAGCATTATTGTTTACAGCAGTTGCTTCAAAAGATACCAAACCAATTGGCAAAGAAGTCCCGCAGTTAACGGTAATACATTGCGGGGCGGTATAAGTACATCCGAAATTATCTGTTACACTGTAAGTAAAACACGGAGTTCCCTGATTGGTTGGAGTTACGTTCGCTGTTGTTGCACCTGTACTTGAAAGTGTTGTTGCAGCTACCCAGCCTTGGGAAACAATTGTTGGTGTATAGGAAGGAACCGAAACGATACCTGCGCTGAAATTCACGTCCCAGTTAAAGATATAACCGTTATCTGAGCCTAAGTGATCTGTTACATTAATAGTCCAGCTGCCATTTAGGGGACAACCAACCAATCCTGAAAAACTCTCCGCGGGCAAATAAGTCCCTGCCGGCACATAACTATCCGTATAAGTACCCGGGCCATTTCCGCTGGTGAAAGTACCTCCTGTTGTGATTCCATTAACCAATGTAGTGGCTCCCGACATTGAAAAACAATAATTAGAGCCTGTACCAGGTGTAATCGTTGTTGAGCTTCCATCCACAGTACTTGTTGCCCATGGAGTTCCCAAGTTGGCAGAACCACCTCCGGAGCCGTAAGTTTGTAAACTGACGCTTTGTCCGTTCGGGCATTCAATTTCCAAGGATAAATCTCCAAGATATGAATGCTCCATATCCAAACAAATATTGGTAATATCAGTTGCTGAAGTAACCGTTGCAGCAGGATTATAACAATTGGTAGTTATGGAAGTCGAATAAGAAACACCCGATCCATCTGGTAAGAAGGTCGTTCCTGAAACCGGCGGAGTACAGTTCACCGTATATGGGGTCATGGTAACATTCGCACTAAGTGCGGATGTTGCATTAGTACATAAGGTCGAAGGTGTTGCAGATGTAGTAATGGTTGGTGTAGTTGAAACCTGGATAATTTGATTATTGTAATTCGTGTTTGTACAGCCATTCGTATCCGTTGCTACTAAATTTAAATAATAACTCCCCACAGCCGGATATGTGTATGTAGTCGAAGTTCCGGCAGCAGTTGCTCCATTTCCAAAATTCCAGGAATAGGTCGCTCCTGCCCCACTTGAAGAGAAAGTACCTGAACCGGTAGCGGTGATACTTTGCCCCTGGCACACACGGATAATCCCACCCGCTCCGGGAGCCGGACTTATGGATGTAATACTTGTTGTAATCGTCTGACAAGGTACCACACAGGAAATATCTGCTACCCATCCCGGATAAACTACAGAACCGTCTGAAGTAAATCTGAAAGTCAAACAACCACTTGCATTGCTGGCTGATGCCTGAATTGTACCCGGGCTGCTTGTTCCGGAAAAAGTTCCTAATGATGGTGCTGCAACAGAATTTCCGTCAAAGATTTGTAAAACATCCAGACTGCTTTCCGTTTGAAAGGCGCTGAACACCAATTTCAATTTAGCACCCGCAGTAGAAGGACAAATGGTAAACACGCGCGTATCTGAATTGGTATAATCGGATAAGCCACCACCATCATAAAACGTTCCGCTGCATGCGGAAGTACTTCCTGATGAAGGCATAAAGATTGCCCCAGCCGGTGGTGGAGCCGGAGAGGTAACACAAATAGTAAAAGTAGGTGTTGCCGGTGTTGTAGCAGAACTCCAGGTATATACCCGAACATAGTAATTCATGCCCACAGTCAAACCATTTACGGTATAATTAGTCTCTGCATCCTGACATCCCAATGAAGCTCCAATACATGATCCCGGAGCAGCTCCGGTACTTGCAAAAATTTCCACACCTGAATCCCAGCTGGTTGTACGTGTGATAATAGCAGTTGTATTTGTCGCTGTAAATGAATACCAGACATCATCATCCGGCGTTCCGGTACAAGAAGCAATTCCTGAATTGGTGGCACCTGCAACTGTTCCAGAAGTTGTAGAGCAGCTTGCGGCTTGTGTTAAAACAGTTGCTGTAGCACAGTTATCATTTGCCGGAGGAGCAGCCACCGAAGTAACGCAGATATTTCCGGACATATTCGCACTGGAATTTCCACTAGTCCTGATTATTTGAATATAGTAAGTTGTCGCTGCAACAGAACTGAAAGTCATTGACCCGGAAGCTCCGGAAGCAACATTCATACAACTCATTTGCGTCGTTGCCGCACAACTAGTCCAAACAGCAACTGTTGCTGATTCATTTGCACCTGAAACAGTTACCTGAAGTGTTCCCCCTGTTCCGGTAACAGTATACCAGACGTCCGAAGATTCCGTTCCCGACAAACAACTGGGATTCGGAGTTCCTGTTTCAGGCTGACCATTTTCATTATTTGAAAAAGAGGTCGTTGTACAAGAAGTATTTACTGTTAGAGCCGAGGCACCCGAACAATCATCACTTTGTGACCATGCCCTGAAGTTGAAAAATGAAACAAACAAAGTCATTAATACAAACCCTTTCATTAAGAATTTGTATCCGTTCATAGAATTATTTTTCATGGTTTAATTTCTTGTATTTGGGTGGATAACCATGATATAAGAAGTGTTATCAATACGAAACACCTGGGTTTGGTTCGAAAAAAAATCGAGGTTGTATACCAGTGGATTGAATGTATTCACATTAAAATTTGCAAAATCTGCTCCTTGAATCGTTGGATTGACTTTCGCCATCAATGGAAAGGAAGACAACAGAGGATACTTTTCGCTTTCTGCCTGTTCTGCAGAACGGTATTCAATTCGGTCAGTCATTACTTTACCAAAAGCAGTAACGAGCGTTGGATTGTTTACGACGAAATCATTCCCATGCACATAAGCAATACGATTGGAGATTTCTTCAGGTGTTAATTGTTGTGCAGTTGTTTGTCCAAATGAGCAAAAAGCCATCTGAATGACAAAGAGGGAGAGAGTCCCCTTACGCAATAAGTTCATAAGTTTATAGTTCTATAATGTGCCCCAAATTTATGCTTAACACTCTGGTAATCAAAATTGATTCTGTTAAATTCCGGAAACAGAACTAAAAACTATTTTTTTAGTCTTTAAAAACCCAGTAAATACTGATGTTTTAGTTGGAAAAATATAAATAACTCACTCCCACTATTTTACACATTTTGACTATTATTAAGCTGAATGTTAAATAAAACCCATAAAAAGCCTTCTTTCGATAAATTTTTAAAACAATCACCAAGAGCAAGCCAGGGTATCGATAGAGGAATTTTCATTGTTTTATCAATGAATAAGCTTTCATTCCATTTCTGATGAAAAACTACTAATGATTTAGTAAATTACAGATGCGCGGTCAAGGTTTGTAAACTTTCATTCTTCCGTCCAAAATTTTAAACCTTCACACATTTATGAAAAAAATACCTGTTACATAAATCACTAAATTCTATTACCGGAAAGTTTTACCCACAAAAAACCCTTCTTTTGAACGTCAAAAGAAGGGTTTAAAATGTTGGTTTAAAGAATGTTACATATTCCTTCTGTATTGTCCTCCTACTTCAAACAAAGATTTTGTAATCTGACCTAAAGAGGCGTATTTACAAACTTCCATTAGCTGTTCGAAGATATTCTTATTCTGGATTGCTGTGCGTTGAAGCTCACTAAGCAAATCATCCAATTTATCTTTGTGACTTGCTTTCAGGATTTCCAACATCGTGATTTGGTATTGTTTTTCCTCTTCAGAAGCACGGATCACTTCCTTCGGCTCAACCGTCGGAGAACCTTTTGAACTAAGGAAAGTATTTACTCCGATAATAGGGAAATCTCCGTTATGCTTCAGGGTTTCATAATACAATGACTCTTCCTGTATTTTTGATCGCTGGTACATTGTTTCCATTGCACCCAATACTCCTCCCCGTTCAGTAATACGGTCAAATTCTGACAATACTGCCTCTTCCACTAAATCCGTGAGTTCTTCAATAATGAATGAGCCTTGCAATGGATTCTCGTTTTTCGCCAGACCTAATTCACGGTTAATGATCAATTGGATCGCCATCGCTCTGCGCACCGATTCTTCAGTTGGAGTAGTGATCGCTTCATCGTATGCATTCGTGTGCAGGGAATTGCAATTATCGTAAATCGCATACAATGCCTGCAAAGTTGTGCGGATATCATTGAAATCAATTTCCTGGGCGTGTAATGAACGTCCGGAAGTTTGAATGTGATATTTCAACATTTGGGCACGCGGGTTAGCTCCGTATTTTTTCGCCAGTGCCTTTGCCCATATTCTTCTTGCTACACGGCCGATAACCGCATATTCCGGGTCAATTCCATTGGAGAAAAAGAACGATAAATTCGGACCGAACGCATTGATATCCATTCCGCGACTCAAATAGTACTCCACATAAGTGAATCCATTTGCCAGTGTGAATGCCAATTGAGTAATCGGGTTTGCTCCTGCTTCCGCGATATGGTATCCCGAAATAGAAACGGAATAAAAATTACGAACTTGTTTTTCAATGAAGTATTGCTGAACATCTCCCATCAAACGCAATGCGAATTCGGTAGAGAAAATACAGGTATTTTGGGCCTGATCTTCTTTCAAAATATCTGCTTGAACTGTTCCGCGAACTTGTTTTAAGGTTTCTGTCTTAATTTCCTGGTAAACATCAGTAGGAAGCACCTGATCTCCGGTAACTCCCAAAAGCATCAAACCTAAACCATCATTCCCTTCGGGAAGCGGTCCCTGGTAGCTCGGTCTTTCAACCCCTTTTGTCTTATAA
>CAMPIU010000248.1 GCA_946886545.1 uncultured Flavobacteriales bacterium
CCTTTTGAGCCTTGTTTTGCTCATTACCTTCCTGCTTTATGTCTTCAAAGACGACATCATCGACTACGCCATTTCTGAAATCAACAAAACATTAAAGACCGAAGTTCATGTTGACGAGATCGACGTTACATTTTGGGGGACTTTCCCGAATCTGAGCCTGGACTTCAATAATGTATTCATCCAGGATGCTTTTTCCTATTCTACAAAAAAGGATACCTTACTGTTTACAGAGCAAATCCGTCTGAAATTCAACCCGATGGATATTTGGAACGAGAAATACAATGTAAAGAAGATTGACATCCGTCCGGGAACACTTAAACTGAAGGTCGATAAAAAAGGAGCGGTCAATTACGACATCTTTAAGGAATCTGCCTCCGAAGAGAAAACCAATTTCAACCTGAGTCTGGAATCTATCCATGCAACCGGGATGCGCTTCTCCTATTCGAACAAAGTGAATGAGAACAGTTATAAAACACATGTTCAGGATATTCGTTTAGTCGGAAATTTTACCCAGGACAAATTTGATATTGCAACAAAAGCCAATTTCTATATTCAGCGGATTCAAAACGGATTGGTACCATTTATCATCAATCAGCAAGCTTCAACAAATGTTGATATTCATATCGATCAGGTCGCGGAAACCTTCGGTATTAAGCGCGGAAAATTACTGCTTTCAGGAATTCCCTTTGATTTCGATGTGAGTGTGGATACCAGTGAAGTCAAACTTCGCATTGATGCCAATAAAATTCCCTTAGCAGACCTGGCGAATAAATTAGCGGTTAAAGAGGTGAAAACTGTTTCCGAACTAAAGGGTTCAGGAAGCGCCACATTTCATCTTTCATTCCAAAATAAATTAAAAAAAGACTCCTATCCGAAAGTGGACTGCAATTTCTCCATTGACAACGGACAACTGACAGAACCAACCAAGGGATTGACACTTCGAAACATTGATTTGAAAGGATATTATTCGACTTTAAAGGGAAAAGACAAAGAAGAATTGACCATTAAGAATGTTTCCTTCCAAACAATCAGCGGACCTTTTTCAGGGAAGCTGGCTATTCGCCGTTTTTCCAAACCCAGCTATCACGGAACTGCAAAAGGCTCTTTAGATCTTGAAGTGATCCATGCACTATTCAAAATACCGAAAATTGAAGAACTTTCCGGCAGAATAAAAGTTAATACCAATTTCCACCTGGAAACCGTATTTGAAAATGAGCAGGCTGTTGTAGAGATTGTGGACGGAAACGGAACGGCTTTGATGGATGATGTAGATCTTAGACTTCAAAACGATTCCCGTAAATTCTACGATATTTACGGAAACCTCATTCTGAACAGGAGTGATGCTGTTTTGGAAGGTTTGAAGGTACGCTTGGGCGAATCGGATATGGAATTGAACGGAAGCTTTAATTACATCGATCTGTTCCTGCAGGATAAACATACCCTGGATGTGGCTGTAATTGCCGAAAGCAAGAAAATTAACCTCAAAGATTTCACCAACACCATTTCCGGAGATCCGAAAACCACTACCACAAACCGGGAATGGATGTTACCGACACTGATAAACGGAAATGTTAAGTTGAATGTGGACGCAATTCACATGGACCATCATACGTTCTCACAGATCAATGGCGAAATGACGGTTGGAAACAGGAGTATTTCTATTCAGAAATTGCATGGGATCACGGCAAATGCAACAGTTCGCGGAACGCTTGCCGTTGTGGAATCTGCTCCCGAATATTTTCAGTTGGCAACCAGTTTGAGTTCGAAAGACATCTATTTCAAACCGATCTTCCGTGAGTGGAACAATTTTGATCAGGACGTAATCAAAGAAGATAATATCAGCGGCAGAGCTGAAGTTATTTTAGACCTGAAAGCACCATTTGATTTAAGCTACGGAATTCTTAAAGATGAATTGGAAGCACAAATCCAGTTGAAAATAGTTGGCGGACAGTTGAAAAATGTCAGCACATTCACGGCTCTTACCAAAGATCTGAAAACCACCAAGACTAAAATGATCCTGAAAGCCCATGAAATTGATGCATTGCAGGGTAAATTAAATAATATTCAGTTTGAAACGCTGGAAAACACCATCTTTATCAAAAAGAGTGTGGTCATCATACCAAAAATGGAAATTAAATCCAACGCTATCAATATCACCGTGGATGGGAAACACAAGTTCAACAACGATATCGATTACAAATTCGCATTCCGTTTCCGTGAATTAAAACAGCAAAAAGACGAATCCGAATTCGGGATTGTGGAAGACGATGGAACAGGAATTAAAGTATTTGTGCGCATGTACGGAAACCTGGATAATCCGATCATCGAATGGGATAAAACTTCGCGCAAGGAAGAAGCAAAGCAAAACCGCGAGGAAGCAAAACAGGAGGCAATCTCGATCTTAAAATCGGAATTGGGCTTATTCAAAAAAGATACAACGGTCAAAAAATACCAGCCGCCCAAGAAGGATTACGAAGTTCTGAAAATTGAATTCGGCAAGGAAGAAGAAGTGAATCCGTTCGAGGAAAAGAAAAAGATCGAAAAGGAAAAAAAAGGACTTAAAAAGTTCGGTGAAAAGCTGAAGGAAAAATCCAAACCGGACGAGAAGGAGGAATTTACGGTGGAATAAACAGAATGAAAAATGTAGGCGTGCGATTAATCGCACGCCTACATTTTTCATGTCCAATCAAATTCATTTATGGATTTTTGAACCCAAACGCATCTTAAGTGTAATTAGTAATAATTCTAAACTGCATGTTATGAGATTCGTTACCTTATTTTACATCCTTTTACTTGGAACCGGCGCTGCCTTTTCCCAATCTATTTCCGGAAATATGAACTCCGAAGCTCACAGTGAAGCACTTCGCTACGGGAACGTGGACATTTATAAAGGAGATAAATTAGTTGCTTCTGTCCTCACGGATAAATTGGGGAATTTCGCTGTTGCACTGGATACCGGCACATACGTTTGTGTTATGAACTACGCCGGCTATTCTCCCATTACCAAAGAAATTAAAGTTACCGGAGATGAGGTGGCCGATTTTAAGATGAAAGTGGACCCGAGTGCTCCTTCAACACATACCACGAAATCTGAAGACGGTGATTTCAAATCAGGTGCAGTAAAAGAGCTTTCTGAAGTATCCTACAGAGTCGAATCCAAATCTGCCAAAGCATACAAAAGGACGGATGTTTCCTTAGCACCTGCCCGGGTTGGAACCGTAATGGCTGCCTCACCAGGAGTTACTGCAAGCGGTCGGACTTCCACTGAAGGAGCTGTGGGAGGACTTGGAACAGGAGCATCCGCAAGTTCCAAACTGCTCACAGCCGGTGAAATAAACGATTTTTCCAAGTGGAAGATGTGGCAGGACCTGTCAAAAGGAGAATTGGCAAGCTACCAGAAAATGTGGCAGATTGCTCCGTCCGGAAGATATACTGTCATGCTCCAATCCGAAAGCGGAATTCCAATTGTGGATGCCATTGTTCAATTGCTTTTGAACCGGGATGTTGTTTTTACAACAAGAACCGACAATACAGGAAAAGCAGAATGCTGGCTAAGTGTAAAGAATGAAACTCCGGTTGTAAACGGAAAACTATCCATCCAGATCTTATATAACGGGAAAACGACGACAATTAATAGAGTCAGTGCTTTTGAAAACGGATTGAATCACCAAAAATTGAATATCTCATGCCAGGAGGTAGAAAATGTCGATGTTGCTTTTGTAGTAGATGCAACAGGCTCTATGGGCGATGAGATCAACTTCTTGAAAGCGGAAATGAGTGATGTTATTTTCCAGTCAAAACAAATTAGTAACAAATTGAATTTCCGGTTCGCGAATGTCTATTACAGGGACGCAGGAGATTCATATGTTACTAAGAGCATGAATTTTAATCGAATTTTATCGGAATCCGATGTGTTTATTAATCAGCAATATGCCGGTGGTGGAGGTGATTTTCCCGAAGCAATGGATGTGGGCCTGGATTCTGCAATCAATAATTTAAGCTGGAGCGAAAACGCACGGGCACGGATCTTATTCCTGATTCTCGATGCTCCGCCACACCAAGGTTCTGAAGTCAACGAACGACTTCAGCGTTTAATCCTTCAGGCAGCCGAGAAAGGCATTCGTATTGTTCCTGTCGGGGCAAGCGGGATTGATAAAAGCACCGAATATTTAATGCGCGCCTTAGCTTTGGGAACAAACGGAACGTATACTTTCCTGACCGATCACAGCGGAATAGGGAACAGTCACATCAAACCGTCGACAGACAGTTATGAAGTAGAAACATTGAATGCCATTTTGGTGCGAATCCTGAAAAGCTATACCTACATGCCGGATTGTCAGCAAAACATTCCGGACCTGGCTTTGAACATCCCGGATTCAATCGTGTCAACAATTCAGCCGTCAGATTCAACAGATAGTAATGCGGTCAAACCGGATCCGAAAGCCCTGAATATTACGTGGAGTTATTATCCGAATCCGACAAACGGGATGATTACGATCCTTCCGAACACAAATATCAAGGAGTTGTACGTCTCCGATCTGAGTGGAAAAGTACTTCAAATCCTCCCGAAATTGAAAAAAGACGAACGTATCCAGGTCGATTTGTCCGGGTATGCAACCGGAATCTACTTAATCCGTTATCTGGATGAAAATAATCATTGGCTGAGCGGGAAGGTTGTTCTTCAACGCACCAGTTAAAACAGGATAAAACATGTAGGGACGCGATGCATCGCGTCCCTATAAATGATAATTGTCCGTTAAAAACCGTGGGCGCGCGATTAATCGCGCGCCCACGGTTTTATATGTTTTTGCATTTTACATTCATCATTTTGCATTATCCATGTAACTTTTTCCATTTTTGTCAAACATACAGTTGTACCCAATGTATGATCAATAAGAATGAAGGACAAGCAAAACGCATTTCTCAAACTCTACGAACCGGTTCATGAACGGTTTGAACGCTTCTGCAGAGCAAGGGTTTACAACGAAATGGATTTCAGGGATTTGATGAACGACAGTCTGCTGGTAGCTTATGAAAAGTTCGATTCCCTCAGATCAAAAGAAGCCTTCCTTTCTTTTCTGTTTAGCATTTGTGTACGTGTTTTAGGGAATTATCACCAAAAGAAGCGGGAAAACCGGATTCCGGAAGGGAGTGCTTATTTGGAAGTTCCGGACAGAAACGCCAATCCGCAATCACAGGCAGATGTTCATTATTTGTATGAAGCATTGGCACTCTT
>CAMPIU010000249.1 GCA_946886545.1 uncultured Flavobacteriales bacterium
CCAGTTAGTGAAATTATTAGGGGATTTTCGTATGCCGGCAGCTAAAGATGAAGCAAACTTTATGCATACTTCCAGGCCAATCTTATTGCCTCCAACTCAATATCCTTTGGAATTAAAAGATTCGAGTATTTTGAAAAATGATTCTTTAATGAGTGTATATAAAAGGGATGCAAACGGTGTCTTTGAAGATAAAAGCGTCTATAAAAGGGATAAAGCTCTGTTACAGCATAAACCTTATAATTACTACACTGCTTTGTTAAAAGTGTATTTCACTCCGGATTATGATCGTTTGAAATATAAATATTTTGTATTGCCGAAAGAATGAAGTTTCAGTGATTTTAAATACTGACTTTTAGTTCAAACCAAGCAAACGCTTCCACCAGGATTTTTTATTTACATTTTCTCCGTAACCATAAGAGTAAGAATAGGAATATCCTCCGCTGGTATTCTTCACGGCATTCAACATCACATAAAGATTCTTTAATTTCCCCTGGTTTTTAAGTTCAAGGATATGATTCTGATAGCGTTTATCGATCATTCCTGAACGAATGAGATAAAGCGTCACATCGGCAAAGCGATTGGTTGTAACCGCGTCGATTACAAGGCCAACCGGTGCATTGTCCAAAATAATATAGTCGTATTCCTTGCGCAAATTCTCAATCAATTCATCCAATCGATGGGTCATAAGCAATTCGCTCGGATTCGGTGGAATATCTCCTGCCTGGATTATGCTGATAGACTGACCGTGAGATTCACTGATAACAGTAATATCTTTCGCCGTCAGGTCGTGATTCACCAAATAATTTGACAAACCGGGTAACGGTTTAAGATCCAGAATATCTTTCAGACGTGGTTTCCTTAAATCAAGCCCCATTAACAGCACTTTCTTTCCCGTAGCAGCAAACATAAATGCAAGGTTCACTGAAGTTAAAGATTTTCCCTCTCCACTCAAACTGGAAGTGATACTGATAACTTTACAAGCTCCATTTTCGGAAGATGTTACAAAAGAAAGATTCGTTCGCAATACTCTGAAAGCTTCCGAAAGGCTGGATTGAGGATGACTCAATGCCATTAACTTCTCCTTGTCTTTCTCTTCCGGAATAACACCGACAACGGTCAATCCCGAATTTTCCAGATCAGTACGTGAAACGATCTTGTTGTTCAACAAAACCAGCAGATAAATGATTCCTAAAGGAATTAATATCCCAAGAGCAAAAGCTACCAGGTAAATCAGGGCCTTTTTTGGTGCAACAGGGATTCCATTGCTATAGGCCGAGTCGATAACACGTGAGTTTGCAACGGTTGCAGCCAGGGAGATTTCATTTTGCTCCCGTTTCTGCAAAAGGAAGAGGTATAAGCTTTCTTTGATCTGTTGCTGACGGAAGATATCGCGGTATTCTCTTTCAAATTGAGGAATGGAGGAGATTTTGGATTGATAAATCTGTTCTTCGCTCTTCAACTTTTTCAACTGCATTTGCGAAGAGTTGTGCATGTTCCGCAAACTGTTCTCCAATGACGTACGTAAACTTGCCAGTTGAGACTCCACGCGTGCAATTCCCGGATGTTTGGATCCGTTGGTCTCGCGCAGGCGATTCCGCTCCAAAACAAGGGTGTTGTATTGCGTGGTCATTTCTCCGATCGACGGATCCTTGAACCCGAGGTTGGCCGGCAAGAGTTGTTCATACCCGTTTTGATCAGAGATCACCTCATTCATGAAGTCGGCAAGGCTCATTTCGATACTTGCTTCTACTACTTTTTTCTCAATATCACTCTCTTTCTCCAGATAGCTTGCTGCATCGGTGGTCACATCTACCAAATGATGTTCAGATTTATAGTCTTCACCTTTCTTTTCAACATCTGTAAGCTCAGCGGCAATAAAACGCATGCGTTCATTAATGAACGAGGTAGTATTCTTTACCACTTCATTTTTGCTGTTGATGGCATTTTCCTGGTGAACTGCTATGATCTTGTTCAGGATCGCATTGTTCTTTTCAACATTATGTCCTTTTACTTTAAGAATGAGGATGTTGGCTTCCTTGCTGGCAGGGTCAACAGATAGAACATTGCGAATCTCTGTTGCAACTTCTGAGACAGGGGTAACGTTAATAAGGATTCTTTTTCCAATCCAATTGCTTTTAAATTCATTGGTTTTTTCCAGGATTATTTTTCCTATTGGCAATTGAAGCACAGCTCCGTATTTATAATGATTACCGTCGAATCCGTTTCCTGAAATAATTTTGTATTCATTTCCCGATATCAACATGATTTCGAACTCATAATGCTGATCGTAAAATAAACTGTCGGCTTCAACAGCACGGATTCGGATAGGATTTGAATTGTACAGCTCAGAACGCACCAAGCCGGTTGTTGTTCCTACAATCTGATATTTCCAATGCAAATGCAGTTCCCGCACAACCCGCTCCATTAGTGAGCGCGACTGATACAGTTCTATCTCATCTTCAAGCACACCACCTCCACTTGCCAGACCAAGATCTTTCAGCATCCCGATCTCTTCGGAGGCCATTCCGGATTTGCTTTCCTGCTCTATGAGGACAGTTGCAACGCTTTCGTAGCTTGGTGTTTGATACCTCGCATACATCCAACCTAAAACAAGGAAAACGACAACGGAACCAAACAACCATCGCCAATAAACGAGGTATTTGTCTAACAATTCTCTTAGGGATATTGAATTTTCTTCGCTTTCACGAACTTTTGAAATCGATTCTTCCTGATGCATTACCTGACAATAATTGAAATAGTGGTGATCACTAATGAGGAAATTGAAATAAAGATTGCTCCGGTAGTCTTCCAAAGTGTGCCTTCCGTTCTTGCTGCTGCATTCGGTTCAACATAGACCACATCGTTTTGCTGAAGGTAATAAGCCGGTGAACTGAATATCTCCTTTGTGGTAAGGTCAATACGGTATTCTGTTTTAACTCCACTGGAATCCCGGATGACTTTCACATTCTTTCGCTCCCCCGACATTCTTAAATCCCCGGCTAGACCTATTGCCTCGAGCAAGGTTATTCTTTCATTTGGAATTTTGAATGTTCCGGGTGATTTAACATCGCCAAGAACAGTGACTTTAAAATTTAAGATCTGAATCTGAACAGTAGGGTTTTTAAGCTGACCTTCCAACAGGGTTTTAATTTCTGTTTCCAACTCCATTCTGTTCTTACCCGCAACATGGATAGATCCTAAAACAGGTAAGGAAATATCTCCCCTGGAATTCACTAAGTACCCGTATGGAGCCGGATTTCCGATCGAGTATCCCTGATTGGACGCAGTTGTCGTTGGAAGATTATAAATTTGGGCCGACTCGGGATCTGCTGTCGTTATAACAATGGATAAAAAGTCGTCGACCTTGAATACCGGGGTGAAACCTGGTGTTGAAACTGTCAAACTATCACTCTTAGAATCCTGGAAATAGATCACTCTTTCCCCTGTTCTACAAGAAGTACTTAGCAAGGCAAGGAAAAAGGTGGATAGTATAAATGGAATGCTGATTTTTGGCATTCTTGTAAGATTATAAAAATTCATTGCAAATATATAAAATTACTTCGGCAAATACCCTTTGGATGAATAGACGCGTCTGATTAAGCCGCGGGTATTGCTTTGCCGCTTCAATTTCTTTTGCTGTCTTTTTTTAATAACTTTTGAGATTACCATCCCTCTAACAACAATTGGTTTGATCTTGTAAAGAAAAAAAACGGCTAGCCCGGAAAATAATAATATAATGCCGGAGGCAATATAGACATTCGTCAACTTCAATAATAGGGAGAAAATCAAAACACAACAAATGTTAACCGAAGCGATTAAAAAACTCGCTTTGCGGTGAGAAATTTTATATGCATCAATCAAAACATGGTGTAAATGGTTTCTGTCTGCCGAAAACGGGCTTTTCCCTTTCATTATCCGGATTGTAAATACCCGGGCGGTATCGAACAATGGAATGATAAGAAACGACACCAAAACGATTGGAACATCAATAGCATTAAAAGGCAGTTTGTATAAAGAGGCGGTATCCAAAGCAAGGAAACGTATAGACATGACACCAACCATAAAGCCGATTAACATAGAGCCTGTGTCTCCCATAAAAATCTTATTCTTCGTTGAAAGGTTAAAGAACAGGAAACCTGTCAGGATACCAACCATTACAAAAGAGGTAATTCCGAAAAAGTAGCGTTCCGCAAAGAAAAACACAACTGCAAAACCCGAGAATGCAACAATTCCAATCGAAGAAGCCAAACCATCTATTCCATCAATCAGGTTAAATGCGTTAATAATAGCCAGCATAATGAAAAGACCGAAGGCGATTCCTATCCACTCATTGATCTGATCGATTCCTAAAAAACCATGAAATGAACTGATTCCGAACTTGGGATTCATAAGGATGAACAAGGATGCTATGGTTTGACCAGCCAGTTTCGTTATCGGTGCAAGTACTACCAAATCGTCTTTCAAACCCAGGAAAAACAGAATGGTTAACGCAGGGAATATACTAACTGTAACACCATATGTGTCGTATGGATGATTGAAGTAAAGTGAAAGTATGAGCACGATGAAGAAAGCCATTCCTCCGAGGCTTGGAGTAGCTTCGGAATGCGAGCTTCGTTCATTGGGATCATCCATCAACTTTTTGAAACGGACAATTCTTATGATCTTTGGGACCAGGTACGCCGTTGCCAATACGGATAAGACAAACGCAATTATTCCGTGAATAAATGGGTAACTCATATTCGAAAGGTAATTCATTTTAAATGCATATTCAAGTTTTTTTTAACACCTTGTGAGTTAAAACGTTTGTTTTTCCATTATGGTTGCTTATTCGGTTAGTTCTATTAATATTTCAACATTTTTTATTACTGTTTTTCTAGTTCAAAAAACTGGTAATGAGCCGGTTTATACTTAACAAACATTTTTTCTTCAAACTATCCTTTTCAACCATGAGAATTACTATTGGCATCTGTTATGATGCAATGAAAATCTATGTACAGCGCCTCACCAGAAAGGATTTTCCATTCGGATGAGTAGCGTCAACAATTGTTGTGCCACTTTTACGCATTTTATAGTCGAAGTTGTAATACCAATGGGGTAAATATTCCATTGGATTGATATTTAGGTGTTTAATTAAAGAAACTAAGTTGGTAATTCTTCGTTTGTTTAGCCGGTTTGTTCTTTTTTAAGTTTGAATTTGGTTTTCGAATGCCCGATTCGAGAAATTACCT
>CAMPIU010000250.1 GCA_946886545.1 uncultured Flavobacteriales bacterium
ATTTTATGCCGGTTCTGGGATTCCGTATCGGAGACTTTGCCTATATCACAGATGCCAAAACAGTGGAATTGAAAGAGATTGAGAAATTAAAAGGATTAAAAGTTTTGATTATTAACGCTTTAAGAAAAGAACCACATATATCTCATTTCAATCTGGAAGAAGCCTTGGATTTCATTGATCAGGTGAAACCCGAAAGAGCTTATTTGACTCATATTTCGCATCTGTTTGGTACCCATGAAGAAATTGAAAGTGAGTTGCCTCCAAACGTGTTCGCGGCCTTTGACGGATTGAAATTTGAATTCGATTAAACAATTCTTTACTGTAAGGAAATACTTTAATTTTTTGGAATTCAGTGTAATTCAAACCAGAGCAGGAAATATTCCTTGTAGGCTTAAAATTAAATTCTAAATTTGTTCCCAAATCAAACAATTATGTCAAAATTATTGGAAGGAAAACGTGGAATCATTACCGGAGCATTGGATCAAAATTCAATTGCCTGGAAAGTTGCTGAAAAAGCACATGAACACGGCGCGACTTTTGTTTTAACAAATGCTCCAATTGCAATGCGAATGGGGGAAATTAATGAATTGGCTGCAAAGACAAACTCAACAATTATTCCTGCTGATGCGACAAATACAGACGACTTGAAAAAGCTTTTTTCAGAAGCTCAGGAGATCTTAGGTGGTAAAATTGACTTTGTACTTCACTCAATTGGTATGAGTGTGAATATTCGCAAGAACATTCCTTACCAGGATTTGAATTATGATTTTTTCCAAAAAGGAATTGATGTTTCTGCTTTGTCATTGCATAAAATGCTTTCTGTAGCTAAAAATATGGATGCCATCAATGAGTGGGGAAGTGTAGTTGCTTTGACTTATGCTGCCGCTCAAAGAACTTATCCTTTCTATACGGATATGGCAGATATTAAAGCGATGCTGGAATCAATTGCGAGAAGTTTCGGATACCATTATGGTTTGGAGAAAAAGGTACGTGTGAATACGGTTTCCCAATCTCCTACAAAAACAACTGCAGGTTCCGGAATTAAAGGTTTCGGTGATTTTTACGATTATGCAGATGCAATTGCTCCATTAGGAAATGCAAGCGCTGAAGATTGTGCAAATTATTGTATTTCGTTATTCTCTGATTTAACACGCATGGTTACGATGCAAAACTTATTCCATGACGGCGGTTATTCCACAACCGGTGTAAGTGACGCAATCATGGAAAAATTCGGAATTTGATTTTCGGAAAATAAAAAATAACTGGAGGGACGCGAGCATCGTGTCCCTTTCTTATTTTTATTTTCGTAACATTATTGGGTTAAAACAATTACTACAAGAAACTAACCTATGAAAAAGACATGTATTTTATTGTTTGTGATTCTTTCATGCCATACGTTTGCTCAGGACCTGACATTGAAAGGTGGAAGGGGAGGAATCTTTTCCTTCGGACAAAGAACTACTTTGAGTGCTTTTAACGGAGATCATGAACGTCCGGCAATTGGTTTGGGAGGACAGATGAGACTTCAATTATCTGACCGGGTGAACACGGAATGGTTCATGGATTATTTACCTGTTACCAATCAATATACAAGAAGAAACGACCTGCATATAGGATGGAGTGTTATGTTCTATTTACTAAGTAATCCGATTCCTAAAGTTCAGCCTTATATTGTTGCAGGACATTGTTTTGACCGGACTTTGCAATCCGAACTGGCAAACCGGAGCAACAGAATTGAACGCTGGAGCAGTGCCGTACAAGGCGGATTGGGTGTCCATTTTAATCTGACACAGCGTTTTGATATTTCACTTTCCAGTCAATACATGATTCACCTGGGAACGGATATTCATTCACATGTGGAAGAAAATGGAAGTGTTCATTTTGAACAGCATAAAGGTGGTTCTTTGGAAGGTCATTTACTGACGTCATTGACATTAAACTATAAATTAGCAGACTTATGGAAATCAAAAAGAAAGTAAGTCTCCTGGTTTTGGGTTTCCTGGCCATGACAAGTCTTACAAATGCTCAAATCCTTGCGGATGGCGAAAGAGCAGGGTTGTTACAGACAACTGGAAGTATTTATCCGTCACAGCAGTTGAATACAAAGGGATCGAATTTATATGTGGGAGGATATATGAATTATCATTTTGATGACAAATACAGTTTTAGGGGAGATGTTTACCAGTTTATCGGCGCACAGTCAAAACCCGGTTACGTAAACGATCATTTGCAGTTACAGGCCGGCTTTATACGCTACTTTCCTTTTAAGCGTCTGGATCCGTTCGTAGGAATTCAAATCGGGTTTTCTGCGATCCAGACAAATGAAAGAACTGAACGGATGTATAATTCAACTTTTGCACTGAAAGCAGGTCTAAATTATCACGTCTATAAATTCTTTTATTTCTTTTTGGAATGTCAGTACATTCATCAGACAGATCCATGGCACGCAAGACCGCTGGATCAGATTATGGGAACTGGCGGACTAGGCTTTCAATTACCGTGTAAAAATGTACGTCAGTAAGAGATTAGCCTCCCCAATCGCAATTTTGCTCCGGATCTGAGCAATTAAATTGCAAGGTAGGTTCTTCCTGGTCTCTTTCAATAGATTGTTTTAGAAGCAGAATTTGATGTGCTTCCGGATAGGAGAGGATCTTTGTTTTTAAAATCCGGTTTATCTCTGCGAGTACTACAGGTTTCGGGAACATATAGATGCGGTGTTCCATGTCCTGAATTACCCGTTTGCGAAGCGCTAACAAATCATTTTTGAATAACTCATTTTTCTGGATCACGTTAAATGAACCGGCAAGGAACTTATAGTTGTTGCTGTCGCCTAAGAGAGAGCCTCCTCCATAATCCCAGGTGCGTTCGAAAAAATTAAGCCATCCCGGTTCGTGCCTTCCCTGGTCTCCTTCAGCCAGGATCTTTAAGATCATGAAGTCGTCATCCGCTTTACCTTTGGTATATTGAGCCAGTTTTTGTAAATCCAGGAAATTGTAATTCATTACAAATTCAGTACATTCTGCTTCACATGAAGAGCGCAAAGCAAAAGATTTGTCAATGAAACTCATCGCTTCCATACCGGCATAGCCATCAGGGAATTTGGTGGAAACTGCTTTTTCGATATCCTCAAATACTTTCTTTCCTTTGTGATAGACACGGGCGAAAGCGGTATCTGTTTGAACACTTGCCAGTTCATTCATGTAAGAAACGATGGATTCGACTGTTTTCTTAGGGAGCAGCTGGTTTAATTTTTTGATCTGCGTTGCATTCAAATCCCTTACAACCGGATTTCGTTTGGGAACTGTATCAATAATCTTTTCTTTGCCCTTATTCGCAGCAACTTCAGTCTCAGGTTTGGATTTACCGGAATCTTCCTTTTCCGGGGTATTTGAGCAAGCTACGGTAAATAAACAGATTGAAAAGAAGAATAACAGTTGTTTCATAAGATTAAGTGCTAAATATCAATCTAAATTACATTATTTTTAAGTTTGGTATCATAAAATAATCCTTCGTTCGTTAGAATAGAAAATGAAAAGTTTGGTAAATCACTTCAGATCAATCCCTCTTGCATTCATCTGCATACTTTTTGTGTTACCTTCCAATGCGTCAACCACTTCTGTGAAAGGACCGGAATACTTTATTCTTGATTCCTGGGTGAGTGGTTTTATTTCAGGACTCGCGAAAACCAAAGAAAGCAGATGGAAGAATGCCTGGAAGCGCGCAAATCAAAGTGCTGAGAATGATATCCGGATTTGGGGAGGTTTGTTTGTCTCGGATACCAATTCGAGTTCAGGAAGACGGATTTTGGAAGTTGGTTCACGACTAACTTATCAAGGACCACAAACTGGGATAGGACTTTTTATGGCACATTTTTATAACACGATTTTGTGCAAGGTTAATTCGGTCAGTCACCCGAATGGAAGCACTTTGTTGAATATGAATGTTCCATGGACAGGAATTTGTTTCGGGAATTACATCCTGGCAAAAAAGAACAGTGCTCCTGATCCGAATAATCGCATTTTCCAGCATGAATACGGACATTATCTTCAAAGTAAACGAATGGGATTTGCTTATTTAATACGAGTTGGTCTTCCGGCTATAATGAGCAAGGGGAATCACGATGATCATCCGGTAGAAGTAGATTGTAACCGGGAAGGTTTTCTGTATTTCAACAGAATCGATCCGCATTTTCAGAATGATTCGGCCTATTACGATAAAAAGGGCTGGGATTTTCTTTATAATCCATTTCCTGATACATTGGGAGTAAAGAAGATTAGTGGAAAGAATACTTTTCAATACCTGAATTTCAGTGATACTCTTGACCGGGAAAAGGTTGATTTGTTGAAAGTAAGAGCTAAATGGTTTGATTATGCAGGATGGATGGCATTTCCTGCTCCTGCACTTATTGGTATTTGTAATGCATCAAAATACAATCAGTCACAAACGAAACCTAAAGAAATTCATCTGAATGCATTAACCGAACCGGCTAAACAATAATGGGATATTTCATATTTTCCCGGTGATGTCATAAGCCATATATCCAAACATTTCCTTCAATAAGCTATGCCATTCGTTCATTGTACTGACATCAGGAACCAATAGTTCGTCAAAGGTGTATGAGCGCTTTGGTCCGGTGTAAAGATCTGTTGAATAGGTGTCGCACTTTACCCCGATTTTGGTGAAACACGCTCTTGCTCTGCGCATGTGTTTTCCTGAGGTAACCAATAAAATTGCATTTGAATTTGGGAACAAGCGATCAAGAATCTTCTTTGATTCTACTGCATTTTCATAGGTGTTCTTCGATTTTGTTTCCGTAATGATTACATGTTCCGGAATTCCCCATTTGACCAGAATTTCTTTTAACTGAGAAGCTTCATGAAGCCCTTTATCGATAATATATCCATGATCTCCGGTAATTAGTATGCGATCAATTTTTCCGGATTTGTAGAGTGAAATTGTTTGCCAGATCCGGTCAATTCCTCTTCTTGCACTCAGGACTTTCAGATCGTTATTATATTCAGCCATTCCTGTTAATACCACAGCCACATCATAATGTTTGACTGATGTAGGAGGAGTGCCGAAAACTTCCCATTGCCTGCAAAATTCTTTAAAAACAAAGGTGTTACTGAAAAACAATGCGATGAAAACTGCACAGTATTTCGCTCTTTTTGCGCGAACGCTTTTTTTTGAAAAGAAGGCAAAGTACAAAGCAATTAGTAGCC
>CAMPIU010000251.1 GCA_946886545.1 uncultured Flavobacteriales bacterium
TTACATTGCTTTCTGCAGAATGGTTCTTAAGACGCTGGTGGGGAAGTTATTAAGACAAAAAACGTAGGGGCGAAAAATTTTTCGCCCCTACGTTTTTTTTATTTTTTCATCATATCATTTGCCATCATCTGTTTTACGGTTTTTTCCATTCCGTCAACAGAGCCATCCAGGAAGATGACATTTCCTTTTCCTTTTTCGGCAAATTCTTTCACTGCTTCTGTCCACATAGAGAACAAGATCAATGAAGTGTCCAGGTCTGCAGCTTTCATTTTTTCTGCAGCCTCCGTCATACCTTGTGCAACTTCCTCACGGAACAATGCGATACCTTGACCTTTCAACTGAGCAGCTTCTTTTTCAGCTTGAGCCGCAATTTTAATTGCATTTCCTTCTGCTTCGGCAGCCTTTGTTTTGGTGATCAATAGGGCCTGACCTTCATTTTCTGCAGCAGCTTTCAAGTTATTTGAAGCAACTACTTTTGCCATGGAAGTAGTGATTTCCGCATCAAAAGTAATGTCGTTCAATTGCAAATCGATCAAATGGAATCCCCATGTTTCTAATGTGTGATCCAAACTTTCCTTCACATCGGCAACAATTTCACCGCGCAATAACAAAATCTCGGCTTGTTTCTTTGTTGCAACAAATCCGCGAACAGAACCTTCAATGGTGCGAATCAATGCCTGGATAAAACTTCTTTGATCTACGAACTTAAAAGCCACGTTTTTGATGGTTTCTTCTTCCGCATTCAAAACCGAGTAAACAAGCATGGCTTTGAAATACACATTTGCCTGGTCTTGTGTAATTGCCTGGAATTCCATTTCAATGGCACGGTTTTGAATAGAAACGCGAACGTTCAAACGCTCAAAGAAAGGAATGCGAACATTTAGTCCGGGTTTCATGATTCTTCGGTACTTACCGAACATGGTTACAACCGCAATAGTTCCTTGTTGAACGGTTACAAAACTGAAAATGAGCAGGAGTACAACAACTCCGATTACAATGTATTTAATTTCTACCATAAAAAGTGATTTGAAACAAATATACTCCAAATTCAATCCCGTTAGCTATCGGGATGAAAATTGAAAATGCAAAATTAAAAAGCGAGAATCCGGTTTCAATTTGCTTAAATCTCTACTATCCTTAGGAGACAAATTTAACGATAGACGAAAATCACTGACTGTTTCAATTTTTTCGGAAAAAGTTTTTCGGCGTTATAAAATAAACTTAAAAGAAAACCGTTAAAAGAAAAAACGCACTTTATTAAGCCTATGGTAAATAAATACTTGACAAACATGCAAACACAGGAAGTTACTGAGATTGCGAATCCATCCGCAGCTGTTATCAGTCAGATACTGAACTACAGCAAATCATTGGAGGTGAAAAAATTAAAGCGCAAAAAAGTGCTTTTGAATTTAAACTAGAAAAGAGAGGCCTTTAAGTAGGTCTTTTTTTTGTTCTATACTTTTACATATTCTGGTTTGTTGTACGTAATATTGCGGAATCACTTACTGATTTTATATAATTGATTATGAGGTGTTTAGATTTGACGCTTTAATTTTAAACTTTATGCCAGACGTAATATTGCGGAATTACATCCAGAAAACATGACTTCCAAATAGCACTGTCAAATTCACGATGTTTGTTGAAAGTATTACTCCCAAATTTTGGATTCTTAGTGTCCCTCACGGTAAACAAAAAAGCACAGCTTATAGACGATGCTTCAAAAGTTCTTATTTCTCGAATTCGCCTTCGTAGCCTGAGTCCCTTTGATAATTCTTGATAATAATCAGGTTTACCCAATTTGAATAATATGTTTTTGTCAATCCTGAAATGTTTTTGCTTGGGCGAATCGCAATTCTGACCTTATACATTCCTGCAATTGGAAAATGATATAGTGCGGTTAAATTAATTGTCTTTTTATAAGTTCCATTTGAATTTATCAGAATATCTTTTCCATTTCCATAAAAAAATGTTTCAACTTCCGTAAAGAAATGAAATTTCTTACCGTTTTCTGAAATAGCTTCCAGATAAAGCTCTGATTCTGAGTTTTCCAAATGAAGACTGATATTACCTTCTTTGATTGTTATTTTTGGAAGAGAATTGTTTTCAATAACCAGCTCGGCCTCACAATCAGACATTGCAGGACTATTATGAGATGAAGTAATAAAAGCTGTATCGCTCAATAAATTTAAAGTTAGATTGATAGCATTATCTGTATTTTTGTAAATCCTTCCGTCAAAGGGTTGACTGCAATATTGTTCTAAATAGGAAAGTCCGTTATTTCCTGCTTTTTTCCAATCCTCACAAGCAGACTCAATATCACACATGTCCATAAATGAAAGGCCTCTGTTGAGGTGTCGTATTTCTAATGGACGTTGATCAAGCGAATAGGTGATTGCATTTTGAAAATCAATCAATGCGCCTTCCGGATCTATTTTTGAATTAAATTTCGCATGTCCAAGAGCGTCAAGAATTAGTGGGTTATTAGGCTCTAAGAGGTTTGCTTCATTCAACTTTTTAATCATCAATTCAAAATCTACCGGACCGATGTATTTTAATTTCTCTGCTTCTTTTAATAAAGCCAGCGCTTCGGGATTGTTAATCTTTTCTTTTCGCTCAACAGAATTTTCATAAAGATATGCAGCGATTTCAGTGAGTGGGCCTTTTTGAGTATTTCGGCCACTGCATACAGTTACATCTTCTCGCTTTTCTTTCAGTGGATTGATATGCTTATCGGTTATTTGAGAACGATATTTTTTGCAAAGGACATAGAAAAGTGTCAGTCTCACTTTACTATTGGTATTTTTCATGAAAAGACTATCAAGTGATCCAAAATCGAGCTGCGAAATGACTTCCAACTCTTTGATTTGTTTCTTTTCAAAATCACTAGCTAAGTTCTCCTGATAAAAAATTAAAACACATTCTCCTTTTTCAATTGATGAAATAGCCTGCTTCAAGCGTTTATCATCCGGTTGAGATTGGCTGTAATTTACTGTTACAGAAAACAGTAGGAGGAAAAGCAAAATTGATTTCATAAAATGATTTTAGTGGTAAGTAAAAAGACCATCCAAATTATCGAATGGTCTTTTTTATAATTTGATTACCAGATCTTAGCAACCTTTTCGTCCGGGTTTCTCATTTTGTCTCCCGGCTTCACATTGAATGCAGCAAAGAATTCAGGACAATTCATCAATGGTCCGTTTACGCGGTACATTCCCGGTGAGTGCGGATCCGTAGCAATTCTCTTTTTCAACTCTGCTTCTGTGTAATTGATCTTCCACAACTGTGCGTATGAAATAAAGAAACGTTGAGCTGGAGTATATCCGTCAATGATTACGTTATTCTTGAAATCATCTGTCATAGTGTATGCATAGTAAGCCATTGTTAATCCACCCAGATCTGCGATATTTTCTCCCATGGTCAATTCAGGGTTTACACAGTTGTCGGAAATAGGGCAGAACGAACTGAATGTTTTTCCCAGGATCTCAGTCTTCGAAACGAATTTCGCTTTGTCAGTGTCTTGCCACCAATCATTGTAGCTTCCGTCTGCTGCGAATTTAGATCCGTTATCATCGAAACCGTGCGTGAACTCATGTCCGATCACCATGCCGATTCTTCCGTAATTTACAGCGTCCTCTGCGTTTTCATCAAAGAAAGGAGGTTGCATGATTCCTGCTGGAAAAGCAATTTCGTTCAAAAGCGGGTGATAGTATGCATTCACTAAATGCGCCGGCATTTCCCATTCTTTACGATTGACAGGCTTGTGCAGTTTTTCCAGGTTCTCTTTAAATGAAAAGTTGCGGCAATTATCAATGTTTGCAACATAATCAACCGGACTGATCACCAATCCTTTGTAACTTTTCCATTCATCCGGAAAACCTAATTTTCTTCCGATTGCATTCAATTTTGCAAGGGCTTCTTTCTTTGTACCTGCCGACATCCAGTCCAAGCCTTCGATGCGAATTCTGAAACTTGCCAATAAATTGTCAACCATCGTGTTTACACGGTTTTTTGCATTTTCCGAGAAATTTTTCTCTACGAATGCTTTTCCAAGTAATTCTGCCAAAGTAGAACCGGTGATTTCTTCAATACAACGCTCATCAATCGGTTTCATATTACTTGTTCCGCTTAGAACTCCACTGTAAAAATCAAAGTTGTGTCTTACCCAGGTTTCATCCAGTTTTCCGGCATAAGCATTAATTGTACACCAGGACAAGTAGTTAGTCCAGGATTGGAAAGAAACTTTGTCCATCATGGTGTTTACTTGTTTCATGAAGTCGGGCTGTCCAACAATAAGAGAATCAAAGTGTTCACAACCGATCTTAGCCAGGTAAGCTTCGAAATCAAACTTCGGCATGGATTTTACAAGCTGGTCCAGGGACATTTTGTTGTAGGTCTTTTCCGGTAAACGTGATTCTGCCGGAGTCATCATTACACCTGCCAATTCTTTCTCAAAGTTGAAAACATCATTTGCTTTCGTTTTAGCCGCATCATCCGGGTCACCCAATAACTGAAATGATTTTTGAATATGCAGAATGTATGCATCACGAATAGCTTGTTTGTTTTCCTGGAAATAATAGTCGCGATTTGGCAAACCGATACCTGCTTGTCCTAAGTAAGCAACATTTTTGTCTACATTTTTCAAATCTTGTCCGATTCCGAAGCCGAAAACAGATTCGATTCCCACTTGGTGCTGTTGTGCAATTAAATTAACAAACTCATCTTTCGATTTGATCTCTGCAATCTTAGCCAAACGATCCGTTAAAGGTTTTGCACCTGTTGCGTTGCGGTTATTCATATCCGTGAAAGAAGTATAATAATCTCCCAGCAACTGATCCTGGCTTCCGGACGCTTTAGCTTTTGATCCTGAGGCAGTTTGAAGAATTTCTTTCAGTGTAGCTTTATTCCTTTTGTCCAGCTCATTGAAACTTCCCCAGCGCGATTCTGTATTCGGTACCGGGTTGTTTTTACACCAGGTTCCGTTTGCAAACTGGAAGAAATCATCATGAGGTTTTATCGACAAATCCATATAAGAAACGTCAATACTCGTTGGTTTGGATGAAATATCGGAAGTAGAAGAAACAGCGCTATCCGGAGTTTCTACAATCGTTTTTGGCTGACATGCAATCAGGGAGGTTGCAATTACAGCAAGTGGTAGAATTTTATTAACCATTGTTTTCGGGGTTTAAAAGCATTTCAACATGTGGAATTTCGTCTTCAAAA
>CAMPIU010000252.1 GCA_946886545.1 uncultured Flavobacteriales bacterium
CTATCGGGAAATGCAGTCGAACAGAACAGTTTCAATGGAAAATGTTCAGATTCCAACTTTCGACACGTTATTTTTTGATACCCAGGAGTTTGAACACAATCAATCTTTGCTTTTGGCAGCAATGCAGAAGCTGAAAGAAGAACAATTAAAGTTGATTGAGATGCGATTCTTTGAGCAACTGAGCTTTAAAGAAATCGGTGAGTCAATTGGTATTACAGAAAACAATGCGAAAGTGAAAACTTTCCGTGCACTCGAAAAGCTAAGAGAATATTTCTTAGTCAGATATGCAGCTTAAAGAAGAGAAGGTCTTTCATTTGAAAGGCCTTTTTTCATAAATCACTTTCTTTTTGTTAAAAATCATTCAATAAAACCGCTTACTTATTCATTAACAATGCCTATTTAAAAAAAAGCGACAAAATTTTTAGGTGGCTATTATTTAAAAATCTTAATTTAGCGCTGTGGAATCTACTACAACATAAATTTTTAGAATGAAATATATAACTCTAACTATTTTATCTATAGTTTCAACGATTTCTCTTGCGCAAAGTTCAAATTTCAATACACAACGAAATTGGGCTATGAACAAGAAAGAAATTTCAATCGGTTTTGGCGCAACTAGTTTTTTAGGAGACTTGGGAGGTGCAAATCAAATTGGTACCGATTATAGTTTGAAAGATATCGATTTTAATTCAACACATTTTGGCGGTTCATTGTCTTACAGATACCGTTTTCATCCTTATTACGCAACTTCCACCATGGTTAACCTGGGAATGCTGCGAGGGAATGATGCCTTAACAGCAGAACCGATCCGGAATATGAGAAATCTACATTTCCGTTCGTTTTTTGTGATGCTAAGCCAGCGCTTTGAAGTCATTCTATTGGCTAATGAGAAAATTGGGCGCAGATATAACATTCCGGGATTAAGAGGTTTTTCTGATCACAATGAGCAATTGTATTTAATCGCAGGAATTGGTTTAATGTACTATAATCCGAAAGCTTTGTATCAAGGTGGTTGGGTAGGCTTGCAAGGGATGCATACGGAAGGACAAGGTCTTCCGGGGGGTCCGGCTGAGTACAAACGCATTACCGCGACAGTTCCTTTGGGAGTTGGATTCAGAATGGGAATCAACCGCATGTGGAGAATCGGATTAGAAGCAACTTATGTGAAAACATTCTCTGATTATATCGATGATGTTCACGGTGAATATTACGATCCGACTATTATCGGAGCAAGTTACGGGCCTCAGGCAGCATACTTGTCGAATCCTTCGAATAATCCTTCAGCATTTGAACCGGGTAGTCAAAGAGGTGATAAGCAAAAAGATGCTTTCCTTTATGTGAATATCATGGTAACAAGAAATATTACATACAGATCTGCATCCAGAGGCGGTCCTATGAAGTTTGGAAAACGCCATTACAGAGCGAAGTTCTAAACCAAGTTTTAAAATTCTTTTAACAAAACGAGTTTGTCTATTGATAAGCTCGTTTTGTGTTTTTACCTTTGGTACAAATTGATAGAATGTACCCTTTGTTGAGATGGTTTCTCTTTAAGTTTGATCCCGAAAAAGTTCATTATTTTACCTTCAGATTACTAGGCTTTTGGCTCAAAGTACCTTTCGTAAAACCAATATGGAAATCCATTTACTGTATTAAAAATCCTTTGCTGGAAACTAATGTTGCCGGGATTAAGTTTCCAAATCCGGTTGGATTGGCAGCAGGGTTCGATAAAAATGCATTGAGGATCAATGAGCTTGCTGCTTGCGGTTTTGGTTTTGTTGAAATCGGAACCGTAACTCCGGTCGGTCAGGAAGGAAATCCGAAACCCCGCTTATTTCGCCTGTTGGAAGATAAAGCCATTATTAACCGCATGGGGTTCAATAACGATGGGGCAGAAGTAATTGTGGAGCGATTGAAGAAATTGAATCCGGCTTGTATAGTTGGGGGGAATATCGGGAAAAACAAGGTAACACCGAATGAAGAGGCAACTTCCGATTATTTGAAGTGTTATCACGCATTGGAACCGCATGTTGATTATTTTGTGGTCAATGTATCTTCTCCCAATACACCGAATTTACGTGAACTTCAGGATAAGGAACCGCTTACGAAGTTGCTTCAGACTTTGATGGATGAACGGACAAAAACAGGCTCTTCAAAACCAATCTTTTTAAAGATAGCCCCGGATTTAACGGATTCTCAACTTGATGACATTGTAGACATTGTTAATGAAACCAAAATTGCAGGGGTAATTGCTACAAACACCACAATTGAACGTGGTAATTTAGTAACTTCAAAAGCCAAAGTTGAAGCAATCGGTGCAGGAGGTGTTTCGGGAAAACCTTTAACTAAAAGAGCCACGGAAGTGATCAGCTATTTGTTTCAAAAGTCGAATGGCGCCTTTCCGATTATTGGGGTTGGGGGAATTTATTCAGCGGAAGATGCGATTGAAAAACTGATGGCAGGAGCAAGCCTGGTTCAGATTTATTCCGGGTTTATTTATGAAGGACCGGCTTTAGTAAAGCGAATTAATAAAGCGGTGTTAAAAGAAAGAAAGAAAATTGCACATGGATAATCGTGTTTTTATTACAGAGTGTCCCAGAGATGCTATGCAAGGAATCAAAGATTGGATTGAAACTTCTGATAAAATAAATTATTTGAATCGTCTGTTGAAATGCGGATTTGACACACTTGATTTCGGAAGTTTCGTTTCCCCGAAGGCAATTCCTCAAATGCAGGATACTGCAGCTGTTTTGGATGGACTGGACGAGAGTGAGACCAAGCTGCTAGCCATTATTGCCAATGAAAGAGGGGCGGAGGATGCATCTAAATTTGAGCGAATTCATTTTTTAGGATATCCCTTCAGTATTTCTGAAACATTCCAGGTAAGAAATACAAATGCAACGATCGAAGAATCTTTGAAACGGGTGGAAGCCATTGCAAATATTTGTCACAAAGAAGACAAAGAGCTGGTGCTTTATTTGTCAATGGGTTTTGGAAATCCATATGGTGATGCCTGGTCCCCGGATTTGATTGCAACCTGGTCAGAAAGATTGACGCAGTTGTTTGAAGTTTCCAGGCTTTCCTTATCCGATACTATCGGGATTGCGACACCGGAATTGGTCAACAAGGTATTTTCAACAATTTCTGCCGAATTTTCGAATATCCAGATCAGTGCACATTTACATACATTACCGGAGAATGCGACAAAATTAACAGAAGCTGCTTATGAAGGCGGATGCCGTTATTTTGAAGGTGCGATTAAAGGTTATGGGGGTTGTCCGATGGCAGCAGATGAATTAACCGGAAATATGCCTACAGAACGGATGCTTGACTGGTTTAAAGAAAAAGGAATAGAGACCGGTGTTGACAGTAGCCAATTCTCAGAAGCATTTGTAACGTCTTCCAAAATCTTTCATTAATTAGTAAACTTTCAGATGAAATTCAGATTCTTATACTTTCTTTCGATTTTCCTGTTTTTAGTCTCATGTGACGACGACGCGGATGATGAGATTTCAATTGAACCCCGGCATGCAGCAAACAAGGAAAAAGCTATTGATCAAACAATCAGTACAAACTTTAATGAGAATACCTTTAAGTCAAAAGTGGAGGCTGAATTATTAAAGGAGTTACATCTTTGTGATCCTAAGGCTACTTCTGATAATGATCCCGAGCATCCGTCCTGTAGTCCGAATTTCTTTCGATTCTTTAAGCTGAATGAGCAAACTCCTTTGAAAGACGGATTCAAATTGCTTATAAAAGCAGGAGTGAATGGTTTTCCGTTAAGAAGATTATTGATTTTTGAGCGGGAGAATGATGTATTGGTTAAATTGAACGGTTTCAACGGGAATTTGATTGAAGAACGTAAATCCGCTTCCGGTTATAATGATTTGTTAATTCGTTTTCCTGATAATATCAATGGAAATATTACTTATTACAATTGCTTGTTCAAATGGCAGGAAGGTAAGTATAACTATGTAAACTGTGAGGTGATTGATGAAGATGTCCCAAGAAGAGTGAGAGCTGAATTTATTGATTCTATGGGAGTTGAAATTAAGAAAATCCTGGACCGGAACGATATGATCTTTTAATTTAAAATTGAAAATGTATAATTGAAAGGAGTACTTGTTTTGATTAATCCGCTGTGATGGATTAATCTTTTCAATCCTCACCCGATTAAATTTTCAATTGAAGTTATGATGAAGCTAAATATATTTTTACTTCTGCTTTTAATTCTGAGTGCTTGCGGCGATACAAGTATCGAACCCATCGATCATTACATTTTAGTTCACGACAATTCTTCAAAAGTTTGGCTTGTTGATAAGCAATTGGATGGAGATAAGGATTATACACCTCTTCAAATCGAATACAAAGAAATAATCGTTTTTCACGAATCACGGAATGCGTATTTTCACACCTAAAAAACCAAGGGAACCTAAACAGGTAGATAAAAGTCCTTTTGGTTGGAAGCAACAAACAATGAACTTGGGTTTTCCGGAGACAAGAGAGATCTGGTTTTTGAAATCGTTAATCTGTCACGGAAAAAGATAGTGCTAAAACCCAAATACAATTCCTATAAGTATACCATTGTTTTGATTCCTTTTCCTGAATATTAGATCTGGGCTCTTGATATGTCAATTTGAGTTAATAATTAAATCTTGTCCTTCAGGACATTATTTTTATATTTGCCTGTAACTCAACCTTATGAAAAAACGAGTATATTTTCAATTCTTATTCCTCGCTTTGTTTACTGTTTCTTGTGGTTCTAATGAAGAATGTAAAGATTGTCAGGTAGAAACAAAAGCTGATACTATTACAAAAGCAGATGATTTAACTGTTGCGCTTAAAGACACGGCGGCTGATAAAAAATCTGTTTCAGTGGAAATGAAAGAGAATCATGATAAAATTGTCAAAAAGTACGGAGAGCAATGGGATTTTTGTACCTGTGTCGTTGCGCATGATTCCATAAATGATGCCTTTGAGAAAGGAGGAATGACTCCGAAGCAGGAAGAAAAACTAATGGCCCGATGGGAATACGTGGATAATAAATGTAAGGAATTACTCACTACTCCGAATACTACTCCGGAAGAACGTGCCAAACACGATAAGAAGGTTATGAAATGCCTGAAACAGAATGGCTTGAAGAAATAATTGATTGTAAATAAAAACAAGTAGGTGCGCGATTAATCGCGCACCTACTTGTTTATAAG
>CAMPIU010000253.1 GCA_946886545.1 uncultured Flavobacteriales bacterium
TAATCAATATGATCTGTTAACCACCGAAAAACAAGATAAACTATTCATTACTAAAATTTTGATCCCGAAATGATTAAGGCATTCATTGTAGACGACGAGCCGCTGGCAAGAGAGCTTGTTAAAAAGCATTTACAAAAACACACTGACATTCTTCTTGTCGGAGAGGCAAATGATGGTTTTGAGGCATTGAAGTTAATTCCCGAAGTAAAACCGGACTTGTTATTCCTGGATATTCAAATGCCAAAGATCAACGGATTTGAATTACTGGAATTGTTATCGGAAAACCCGGCTGTTATTTTTACTACTGCCTTCGATGAATTTGCTTTAAAAGCGTTTGAAGTAAATGCACTGGATTACTTATTAAAACCTTTTTCAGAAGAACGTTTTGATTCGGCGGTCAGCAAAAAAAGAACTGTTGAACTAAGTCCGGACTCAAAAAAAGACATTCCGCTTCAAATCATTCACGAGCAAAACCGGATTGTTGTGAAAGACGGAACTGAGATCAAAATCATCCCGATTAACGAAGTGGATTACATTGAAGCATACGATGATTATGTGAAGATTTATCAAGGAAAAAAATATGTATTGAAGAAACAAACGATGAATCATTTCGAACAAGTTCTTCCTAAAAATCAGTTCATCCGGATCCATCGTTCATACATTCTGAATGTAAACGAATTGACAAAAATCGAATCCTATGAGAAGAACAGCTACGTGGCTATTTTAAAGAGTGGAACAAGCATTCCGATCTCGCGGTCGTCCTATAGCGACCTAAAATCCCGCTTAGGTTTATAGCCGTTTAATATTGTCTTTTTTAATGGTTTTCTGTTTAATAATTAACATCAAGCATCTTTTTATATAAAGTCTTCGTTTATTTGGTGTACTTACTTTCTACGACACTAATTAAATGGAGTCTACTACTAAAAAGCTTATTGCTAATGCAATAGGCACTATTTCTGTATTTAAACAATTACAAAGTTTTTTTGTTGTGGTTTTCTCATTTCGATTTCGAAATGAACCCTGTCGTGAAATTTATTTTCCGATATCCCAAACCCATGCGAGCAAATTCCCAAACAGAATTTTAGGAGTATTCCAAAGCTATTACATAAAAACAACAATAAACTAAGGCAAATGAAAACAATTACATTTCTGTTTTTTGCACTATTTTTTGCAACAAACTCAAGGGCCCAGGAATGGCAAACCTATTATGAAAGCCAGGGAGTGGCAATTCAGTATCGTCCGGTTGAAACTAATGATCCGCAGCTGGGTATTCACCATGCAAGAATTGTATTTCGCTATGAAAACAATACCAATCAGGAAGTCCTGGTAAATTTCAAGCGCGTGATCACTTATTCGGATAGTGAAACAGCCAAACCCCAGGAAAAAGAATTCAGCATTTCAATCCCTCCAAATTCCAGTGTAGAATACAATCAGACCAATTCTACTGATAAAACATTTTACCTGTTCGCTCAGGATAAGAAGAATACAATCAAACGTTCGCTGATAAACTTTGATATCAAGGACGTTATAATAAACTAAGCCATGAAACACTTACTACTACTAATTACTACAATCTTCATTGTAGATGCCGGCATATTAGCCCAATGTGACATAAATGCTTCAGCAAGCGCAAGCACCATTACCTGTGGACAAAGTGTTAACCTGTCAGCCTTCGGTTCTTCAACAGGTCAAATGATCCTGAACGAAAATTTCAACGGAAGCGGATTTGGTCCGGGCTGGGGAGCTACACCGGGTTCAACCAACTTTTCAAACCCGTGTTCTCCCGGAGGAGTGGACGGAACACCTCATGCCTGGATGGATAACAACACGAGCGTTCCGCGAACCCTAACATCTGCTCCATACAATCTGACGGCCGCTACCGCAGGTGTTTCCATTTGTTTTGATCTGCTTTTTGCCGAACAAGGTGATGCAGCTCCTTGCGAAGGTCCGGACGAACCGGACGAAGGTGTTTATTTGCAATATTCAATTGATGGCGGAGCCACCTGGATCGACATTCATTACTTTGATCCGAATGGTGGAAACGACCCACAGCTTACAAACTGGAACAACTGGTGTTTTGCTTTACCTGCGGGAGCTATTACCGCAAATACACTGATCCGATGGCACCAAACAGCAGATTCCGGAGCGGATTATGACCATTGGGGAATTGATAATGTTCAAATCTTTCAAAACGATATTAATTCAGAAGTCGAATGGCTTCATGATGGTTATTCCTATGGAGTTGGAAACCCGGGTGGCGTGAATCCGAATGCGGTTACCCCAACAACAACGACAACTTATACTGCCCAGATTACTACCGGAGGCGGACAAGTTTGTACAACAACAGTTACAGTAGTAGTTCAGGATCCTGTTTATGACGTGAACGTTTCGGCAAATCCTACAACAATTTGCTCAGGTGATTGTTCAACTATTTCAGGAACAGGACAAATTATTATTGATCCGGGAGGCATAGAAACTTATGAAAACAACGAGTTTAATGTCGTATCATCCGGAAGTGCTTCTGTAAATATTAACGTGCAGGGAGTCAATACAACGAATATCACCAATGGACTCATTCAGAACGTAACGATCAATGGGTTTAGTTTCTCGGGATCTTTCTTCTGTACCACATTTGGAGGATGTAATTGCAATGGCTCGAACATCGGATTCGGACAAACCTGTAACTTAACTGCGAGTGGATTTACTGTCACCCTTACTTCTCCCGGTGGATGTGACATTATCCTGGCACCTGCAGGTGTTGCAAGCGGAAACTACAATAACACGGTCTTTGTTCCTGTTGGCGGAAGCGCTCTTGGCGGAACTTTTCCGGTTTCGGGAGGACCATGGGATCCGAACCAACCGTTTTCAGACTTAAACGGATGTAATCCGAACGGAGTCTGGACACTCACATTCAATGCACCCGGACTAGGACTTGGTTTTGGAACACTTCAAGGATGGTCCATTACTTTCGATGATCCTCCGATCTATGCACCTGTAGATTATTCCTGGTCACCAACAACCGGTTTATCAAACCCTACAAGTATCAATACGCAAGCCTGTCCTACTTCAAGCACAAACTATGTGTTGACAGTAAGTAACGGAACCCCTGGCTGTGCAACTCATAGTGAAAACATCAGCATCATTGTAGATCCTTGTGGCGGATGTATTCCTCCGGTAGTGAATGTAAATCCGCTAAACACATGTGCTCCGGCGACGGTAGATCTAAGTTCGGCAATTGCAGCCGGGTCTGCTCCGGCAACCTTGAGCTATCATGCTACACAAACAGATGCGCAAAACGATGTAAATCCGATTTCAACAACTGTCGGTACAAGCGGAACTTATTGGCTAAGATATGAAGACCCGAATGACCCTGCTTGTTTTGGGACGGTACAAATTGTTGTAACCATCAATCCTGCAGCAAACCCGGCCTTCACATTAACTGATTTTTGTCCGAATGGAACAAACCAGGCAACCGGTATCGCTACCCCGGGTGGAACTTTCAGTTTCAATCCTGTCCCATCTGACGGAGCAGCAATCAATGCTTCAACAGGTTCTATTTCAAATGCAACTGCCGGAACAACTTACACTGTTCAATACACAACCGGTGGAAGTTGTCCGGGTACAAGCACCCAAACAGTTACCGTAACCACATTCTCTTATACGGCAGCGATTGTGGATGAAACATGTGGAAATGCAAATGGTGAGATTAATCTGACACCAAATGGCGGAACTCCTGGTTATACTTACAGTTTAAATGGCGGAACAACCCAAAGTTCCGGATCATTTTCAGGATTGAGTTCCGGATCATATACCGTGCTCATTACAGATAACAGCGGATGTCAGGCAAACGGAACAGAAAATGTGGGAAGTATCGGCGGGCCTTCTATTGATTACCTGCAAGTGGTCAATCCAACTTGCGGAGGCGGATGTAACGGTTCTATAACTGCAACAGTTTCAGGAGGAAATCTTCCGTACACATACCAATGGTTTGACGCATCAAACAATCCGATCGGCACAAATTCAGCTATTATCTCTAATCTATGTGGTGGAACTTATTCCCTTCAGGTAACAGATGCAAATGGTTCAAGCAGTCAATTGTTCTTCGATGATTTTGAAAACGCTGCAGCCGGATGGAACCTGAATATTCCTCAAGGTCCGGAAGGTGCAGATCCGAATTTCTTTAACGTCAGCGACGGTGAAGGTGGTGTTGCGCCAGGAGGATGTGGTATTGCCGGAAATGGTGATGCCACACTTCATATTACCAGTGTATTCTTCCCTACCGGTGGAGCAGCTTATGATGCAGGCGGATTATGCGGACTCTTATTCTGTCCTCAAACAAATCGTCAGACAGAAAGTCCGGCAATAAATACGGTCGGACAATCAAACCTTACTTTAAACTTTGATTTCATTGCTCAGGGAAACATTCCAAATGACCAGGCAACTATATGGTACGATGCAGGTTCAGGTTGGCTACAACTGGGTGCGGCATTGTCTTCCGGAACCTGTCCTTCGGGCCAGGGATTGTGGACTGCATATTCTGCAGTTCTTCCTCCTGCCTGTGAAAATATTCCGAACCTGCGCATTGCCATTCGTTGGCAAAACAATGACGACGGTGTTGGAACAGATCCATCTGTTGCCATCAATAACTTTGAAATAATTACGGCAAGTGCCCTAAGTTGTCCGGCAGTTGATTTTGCAACGCTAACTTCGCCGGGTGGAGGCGGAGATCCTTCGTTTACGGTAACTAATTACTGTGAAGGTGCTGCGAATGCTGCAACGGGAATTGTAACAGCGGGAGGAACTTTCTCATTCAACCCGGTTCCGGCAGATGGAGCAACGATCAACTCAACAAGCGGGACAATCACCAATGGTGTTGGAGGAACAACTTATACGGTTGAATACATTACTCCCGGAGCTTGTCCAAATTCTCAAACACACACAGTAACCGTAAATGATTTACCGACCCCGGTGATCTCCGGTAATTTGACTTATTGTGCAGGCGGGCAAACTACTTTAAGTGCCGGAGGTCCTTATTCCTCCTACTCATGGAGTACAGGACCAACAACTCAGATAATAAGTGCAACTGCTCAAAACGGTATCAGCGTAACTGTAACGGATAATAATGGTTGTCAGGGAACAAGTCCCGCTGTGAATGTTACCTCGGTAGCACAAATTGTTACAAACTCTAATAT
>CAMPIU010000254.1 GCA_946886545.1 uncultured Flavobacteriales bacterium
CACTTATTGAATCTTAAAATCAACAAACTATGAGAAAAATTTTACTCAGTTTATCATTACTTACACTTACTCTTCAAGCATCTGCCCAGACTCAAATCGGCAATAGTGGTTTTGAAACATGGGAGACATCTACTTCTGAAAATGAGGAACCTGTCAACTGGAATAGCTTTAAATCCGGAACCGGCGGTGTTGCATGGTTATTTGGTGGCTCAACAATGGGTAGATTAACCCAAAGCAGACCAGGTTCAACTGGAATTTATTCTGTAAGAATTTGGGCTAAAAACCCAATTGGTTCAGTTATTGCGCAGGGAAATATGACTTGTGGTGTTATCAATATGGGTAGTTCGACACCTTCCGATGCATCCAACTATAATTATACTGATAACACATCTACTGCAAAATCCGAAGCTTTTGCTGACACTCCCGATTCAGTTGTTGTTTGGTTAAGATATAAACCAACAAATACTGGTCAAAGTGATTCAGCACGTGTTAGTTTTGTCATTCACAAAAATGTAAACAATTTTAAAGATCCGAATGATGTGAACGGTACAAATGTAGTAGCAAAGGCTGCAACAAACGTTGGCTATACCGGAGGCGGATGGAGACGTGTATCCATTCCGTTTAATTATGTAGCAACACCTTCATTGGGTGCATATGTACTTGCGACATTTGCAACACACAAAACTCCGGGGGGAGGTTCTGATAAAGATTCTCTTATCATAGACGACATCGAGATGATTTATGTTCCAAAAGCAAATTTCACTTCAACAGCGACAACAATTTGTACCGGAGGGAATGTAACTTTCACCAATACATCTACTAATTATCCAAGCTCTTATTCCTGGAATTTTGGAGACGGAACACCAAACGGAACAACAGCAAATCCGGTTCATCAATATACAACGGCTGGAACTTACACTGCAACTTTAACTGTAACAAACCAATGGGGGTCAACTACATCTGTTCCAGTTACTATAAACGTAAGTGACCCGGATGATGCAACATTCAGCTATAGTCAGGCGAGCTATTGTTCCAATGCAGGAAATCAAACGCCAACAGTTGTTGATGCGGGTACATTTACAGCAACACCAGCAGGTTTGTCTATCAATGCAACAACCGGAGTTATTGACTTGGCAGCCAGTACAGCCGGAACATACACTGTAACAAATACAACTTCAGGCGCTTGCCCGGATACTGAAACAACGTCCATTACAGTCAACGCTGCATCTGACGCATCATTTAACTATCCATCAAACACCATTTGTTTATCAGGATCAAATCAAACTCCTGCAACCGTTGAGGCAGGAACATTCTCTTCCACTCCTGCAGGCTTGGTATTTGTAAGTACTACAACCGGTGAGATCAACGTTTCAGCCAGTGCAGCAGGGACTTATACGATCAGCTATAATGTTGGAGGCACTTGCCCGGATATGACTCAAACAAATGTTACGTTAACAACGAATCCGGATGCAACATTTACATACGCTCAAGGCACATATTGTGCTGATGCAACAGATCCGGCTCCTGTATTCGGTGCTGGTGCTAACGGAGGTGTTTTTTCTTCAACTGCTGGATTGACTATCAACTCAAACACCGGAGAAATTGACTTGTCTGCAAGTACAGCGGGAACTTATACCGTTACGAATACAATTGCTGCTTCGGGTTCATGTCCTGCATCATCCGAAACATTTACAGTAGTAGTCAATGCATTACCAAACGTAGCATTAGGAACCTTCCAGGATGTTTGTGTTTACAACCCTGCATTCGCTTTATCCGGTGGGACACCTGCAGGAGGAACTTATAGCGGAACAGGAGTTAGCGGAGGAAATTTTGATCCTGCAACAGCAGGTCTTGGATCCGAAACAATTACCTACTCTTATACAGATGCAACAACTACTTGTTCAAACACTGCTACAAACACTATTTTGGTTGAAGCTTGTTTAGGATTGGAGAATAATGAAATTGCAACGGTATCGGTTTACCCCAATCCAACTGATGGTAAATTAACTTTGTCTAATGTCATCGGAGATACCGGATTTAAAGTTATTTCTGCTTCCGGACAAGTTGTTTTGAGCGGACTTGTTTCAAACACATCGAATTCAATTGATTTGTCTTCTTTCGAAAACGGGATCTATGTTCTTCAATTGACTCAGGAACAGAGTGTTCAAACTATTCGTGTCGTTAAGAAATAAATATTTCATACTTTTGTCGTGCAGCCACCATTCTTTATCCAGGATGGTGGCTCACTTTTTAATACTGCCATTTATGAAGTACTTGCTTTCCATCTTAATACTTTCAACTTCCTCTTTTATTTTTGCTCAAACGGGCAGAATTACCGGTAAGGTGCGTGACCTTCAGGGTGAGGCTGTGGTTGGTGCATCTGTCTTCGTAAAAACCAATCAACTTTACGGAGCAAATTCAGATGAAAACGGTCAGTTTGTTTTGGAACTTCCGGTAGGAGTTTACAATCTAATCTGCCGGATGGAAGGTATGAATACTGATACCATTCAAATCAATGTAACTGAAAACGGTATCATCGAACTGGACATCCCGATGGAAGAAATTTCAACCGTATTGGATGTAGTAGAAATCAAGGTTGGAAAGTTTGACAAACCCCTGGAAGATCAAACGGTTTCTATGGAAATTTTAAAACCCCGTTTGATTGAAAACAAGAACACACGTAGTATAGAAACGGCATTAGATCAAACGCCCGGATTAAATATTTTAGATGGTGAGCCTCAAATAAGGGGAGGTAGTGGATTTACTTTTGGCGTAGGGTCCAAAGTTGCTGTTTTGGTAGATGATATGCCCATGCTTTCAGGTGATGCCGGAAGACCGGAATGGGGATTTATCCCGGTTGAAAATATCAGCCAAGTAGAAGTTATCAAGGGGGCGGCTTCTGTTCTTTCCGGCAGTTCTGCTTTATCGGGATCCATTAATATCCGGACGGCATATCCAACCTCAAAGCCATTGACGAAAGTTATTCTTTACAGTGGTTTGTACAGTACTCCCGACATGAAGGATTCAAAATGGTATGATGATGCTCCATTAATTGCAGGTGCAACCTTCCTTCATTCACGCAAATACAAACAGTGGGATTTGGTATTCGGAGGAAACTTCAATTACGATCATGGTTACATGGGACCTGCCAAAATTACTGACACCATTGTTTGGGCAGATACCATCACTAATTTCAGCAACAAACAAATGGTAAGTAAGCGTGGACGAATTAACTTTAATTTAGCACGCAGATCTATTAAAACCAAAGGATTAGTTTACGGAATCAATGGTAATTTCATGATTTCTCAATCAAATATGGTTTTTGCTTGGTTAGATGATACAAGTGGTTTATATCGTGCTTATCCAGGTGCGGCTTTTCTTCAAAACCAACTTATTTTTAATATCGACCCGTATATTATTTATTCCACAAAAGCAGGATCTAAACATAGCTTACGTACTCGTTTATTCAGAACGGTAAATGATCTTTCAGCAAACCAGGATAATCAATCTACAGTTCTATACGGTGATTATCAGTACAAGACATCCATCAAACAGATTATTCCCGTGGATTTCATTGGTGGGATTACAGCTCAGCACACCCATTCCTATTCGAACATTTACAGAGCAGCGGGTTCCCCATATAATCGGTTGATGAACATTTCCGCTTATGCGCAGGCTGAGAAAAAATTCTGGAAACGACTCACCATTTCCCTTGGCGGTCGATTGGAGTATTTCCAATTAAATGATAGTATTACTGCTCTTAAACCGATATTCAGAGCCGGAACTAATTTTAAAATACATAAAGCAACCTTTCTTAGAGCATCTTACGGACAAGGCTACCGTTTCCCAACAATTACCGAACGATTTATTAAAACCGGAGTTGGTAATTTCGGTGTATTCCCTAATCCGGAATTAAAATCAGAAACAAGCTGGAATGCTGAATTTGGGATCAAACAAGGATTCAAAATCGGGCCGGTAATGAGTTTCTTCGATATCGCCGGATTCTGGCAAGAATATCAAAATACTATTGAGTATATGTTCGGTATCTGGCATCCCATTACTTCAGCTGAAACAATGTCGTCCTCTGCCGGATTCAAATTTCTAAATACAGGAAGATCACGAGTTAAGGGAATTGATGCTTCTTTGGCAGGGACCGTTGCTGTTGGAAGAAAAGGTGATTTGACTTTTCTATGCGGATACACCTATATTGTTCCAACAACCCTAACCCCAGATTATTTATATGCGACCGATTCATTGAATCGCAAATTCACCTATAATACTACTTCATTGGATTCCTCCTCAAAAATTTTGAAATACCGGTTTTTACATAATGTGAAAATTGATATGGAATATACTTTCGCGAAGAAAGTATCCGTTGGAATAAGTGCCAAATATTTCTCTAAGATCGTGAACATGGACGCGATCATTAAGGATTTTGAAAAACTGACTCAAGACATTGAATACCTTCAGGATATTTATTATATGGATTATTTCGAACGAAATCGTCACGGCAACTGGATTTTCGATGCACGCATTTCCTATTTGCTGAAAGATAAACACCGTTTCGCGATCATAGGAAGCAATATCTTAAACAAGACCTATTCTTTGAGACCGTTGAAGATTGAACCTCCAAGAACTGTTATGCTTCAATACACATTGAAATTAGGAGGTGATTAATGTTCATTGAAAGACTTTAGACCGTATTTTTGTAAAAAAACAGCATGCGTGTTCTAATAGTTGCTTTGATTTTTATTGTCGGCGTCACCATTGCCTATTTCCTGACAAAACCAAGTGAGGACAAACCCTTAAAAATCTACAATCCTATTGATGTAGAGCCCGAAATGGTGGATCAGGATTTAATCCGCAAAGGTTTCGGACATACCATCCAGGAGTTTTCATTTACGGACCAAAGCGGTGAAGCTTACGGATCGAAGGATTTGAAAGGCAAAATCTATGTTGCCGAATATTTCTTTACTACTTGCGGAACCATTTGCCCCAAAATGAATGCCGAAATGCAACGTGTGCAACAAGCATTCAAAGGAAATGATTCCTTCAAAATTTTGAGCTTCACAGTTGACCCGGAAACAGATTCCGTTGCGCAAATGAAACTTTACGCAGATGGTCACGGTGCAGATCCGAAACAATGGCATTTCCTTACCGGTGATAAAA
>CAMPIU010000255.1 GCA_946886545.1 uncultured Flavobacteriales bacterium
AATGAAGGAATGATTTACTTTGCTATTGCAAACAAAAGTAAGGCATGCAAACAAAACTTCCAAAAGTGGGGACTACCATCTTCACAACCATGAGTCAGATGGCAAATCAATACCAGGCCATTAATCTTTCTCAAGGCTTTCCTAATTTTCCGATCGATCCGTTGATTGAAGAGTTATTGGCAAAAAACAGCAAAGAAGACGTACACCAATATGCACCCATGGCAGGATTGCCTTCTTTGCTGGAGGGAATTGCAGAAATGGTTCATCGCGTTTACAAAAGAGAAGTTAACCCGGCTACTGAAATTTTGGTAACTGCAGGTGCAACCCAGGGAATTTTTGCGGCACTTCAGGCTTTGGTTCACCCCGGTGATGAGGTGGTGATCCTGGATCCGGCTTATGATTGTTATAGTCCGGCTGTTCATTTGGCCGGGGGAAAGGCAATCCATGTTCCCATGCGGAAAGATTTCACTATCGATTGGCGTGAATTGAGACAAACCATCAAGCAAAAAACGCGTGTGCTGATCATCAACAATCCACATAATCCGTCGGGAAAAATGATGGACCAGGAAGATTTTGATGCTTTGGTGCAGGTGATGACGGATCATCCGAATTTAATTCTTTGCTCCGATGAGGTGTACGAATTTATCACGTTTGAAAAACCTCATTTTTCCGCACATAATCATGAGATTTTGCGAAACAGGAGTATAATTGTTTCCTCATTCGGTAAAACATTTCATCTGACAGGCTGGAAAGTTGGTTACCTGATTGCTCCCGAATACATTATGAAGGAAATCAAAAAAATCCACCAGTTTTTGGTGTTCTCGGTAAACAGTGTTGCTCAAAAGACCCTGGCGGATTATATTTCCCTGACGGATGTAACGACTTTAGGGAAGTTCTACCAGGATAAACGCGACCGTTTCAAAGAATTGATGTCGAAGAGCAAATTTGAATTTCTTCCCAGTGAAGGAACTTACTTTCAAACCGCGAGATACAATGCCATTTCCGATCTTCCGGACGTGTCTTTTTGTGAGTGGATGGTGAGGGAAGTGGGAGTTGCGGCCATTCCACTTTCTGTTTTTTATGAGGAGCGGAATGATTATCATACGATCCGTTTTTGCTTTGCTAAAACAGATGAAACATTAATACAAGCAGCAGAAAGATTATGCAAGATCTAAGAATAACATTTGTACAGGCAGACCAAATCTGGGAAGACAAAACTGCCAATCTGAAGCATTATGAAGCACTTCTGAAGCCTGTTACTGCGACAGATTTGATTCTGTTACCAGAAATGTTTCAAACAGGATTTTCAATGAATACCGGATCATTGGCAGAAAACATGGAAAACAGTCCGGGTATTTCCTGGTTAAAGCAACAGGCTGCGGAAAAGAATGCTGCTTTCTACACATCACTTATTATAGAAGAAGACGGGAACTACTATAACCGGGGAGTATTCATAGCGCCAAGCGGAGATATTACTTGTTACGACAAACGAAAGTTGTTTGGAATGGCGGAAGAGTCGGACCACTTTACTGCCGGAACCAAAGAAGTAATTGTTGATTATCTTGGATGGAGGATCAATTTACAGATCTGTTACGATCTGCGCTTTCCGGAGAACTGCAGGAACGGAGAGATTGACGGAGAAGCGGTTTACGATGTTTTATTGTATGTTGCCAATTGGCCGGAAAGGAGGATAAAGCACTGGTCCGTATTGCTTCCGGCAAGAGCAATTGAAAATCAATGTTATGTTGCCGGATTGAACAGAGTGGGCAGAGATAACCTGGGTTTATCTTACAATGGTCAAAGCAAGTTAATTAATCTTTTTGGTGAGGAAATTTCCAACCTTTCAGATACTGAAAGCGTCATTACATGTAGTATTAGTTACCTCGAACTGAAACAATCGCGTGAAAAACTACCCTTCCTGAAGGACAGCAATTACCGTTTATTTCGTAATTAATACCGTTTAATAAATAAAGTGACCTTTTATGGGTCAATTAATTAAATTTAGAACTTCGTAAATTAAAGAAAACATGAAAAAACACATTACTTTGCTATCCGGTTTAGTATTGGTTTCAGGAGTATTCGCTCAAAACGTGAAACCAAATGCTTTGCCTCGTATGGCTCAAAAAATCAGTACAGAAAACCATAAAGCAACCCCAGGCAATTCAACAACGAAAGCCCTTGGTACAACAATATGGTCAAGTGACTTCTCTAATCCTGGTGATTGGGTTATTGATAATGATGGACAAACAGGAGGAAACTTTGGTTGGAACATCAATGCAACAAAAGAAGGTTGGGCAAACAACACGACTCAAGGAATCATCAATTCTACATCCGACGGTAACTTTGCTGAGTTGGGTAACGGTAACCCTACTGCAACTCCGGCTACACAAGCCTTAGATGTAGATTACTATTTGACTTCTGCGGCTCCGGTTACTATTTCAACTCAAAACCTGGTTTTGTCTTTTATGCAAAACGGTGCTTTGTTTAACGATTTACAGGAATTCCAAATTTCAGTAAATGGTACAAACTGGATTACAGTAGGTGATAACACAGATAAAGGAGTTTTATCTGCATCCGGTGGATCTCCATACGTTAACCCTACTCAAGAGACTATTAACTTAGCTTCATATATTCCTGGTGGTTCTACACAATTGTGGGTTCGTTTCCATTGGACTACACGTTTCCCTGCTTCTGCAACAAATCCTAACGTTTGGATTACATACGGTTGGAATATTGATGACGTAGCAATTTCTACACCAGCGGATTACGATTTAGCTATTACGAATGATTATTGGGGTTCCGTAGGATTAGGATACTTCCAAATCCCTACAACACAAATCGCTCCGATCGATTATTCATTGAACGTTGATAACAACGGTGCTGCTGCTATGACAAATGTAGTATACGGTGTTAATATCGCAGGTGCGGGAACATTTTCAGGAACAAGTGCTGCTGCAACTATCGCTCCTTTAACGAATGACAGTTTGTATCTGACTACACAATTCACACCTGCTGCATTGGGTACTTATAACGTTACGAGAACATTGACAGCAACTGAGATTGATGACATCCCTACAAATAACGTGTTAAGCAACTTCTCTTTCGATGTAACAAACTACATTTATGCAAGAGATAACAATGTTCCTAACGGATACACAACAAACCAGGCAGATCCGTTTGAAACAGGAAACTTATTCGACATCTGGAATGCTCAAACATTAAAAGGTATTGATGTGCGTTTTGCAACAGGTACTCCGGTTGGGTCTCAGGTTTATGCAAGAGTTTACAAAAATGATGCAACAGCAACTGATCCGGTTTGGGTTGGTGAGTCTCCTGATTTTGAATTGACAGCTGCTCAAATCAATACAAACCTGACAATTTATTTAGGTACTCCAATTGAATTGGAAGCAAACACTACTTATTTTGTAATGGTTGGAGCTTATTCTCCGGACGTAAGAATTGCAAACGCTGGTTATTCAGCTGATCAGACTTCTTTCCTTTTGGATGGAAACGATATGCAAAACAATACATTGTACTACCAAAACGAAACTCCGATGATTCGTTTGAACTTTGATCCTACATTGAGCATTAATGAATTAACTTCTGCAACAGATGTAACAGTTTATCCTAACCCATTTGTTGGAACAACTGAAATCAAGTTCAACTTGAAATCAGATGCTCAGGTTTCTGTAGTAATTACTGATGTTGCTGGTCGCACAGTTGCAACAGTTCCTGCTTCAAACATGAACGCTGGTGAACAAACAATTGCTATCGACGGAACAAACTTTGTAGCTGGTATTTACAACTACACATTGACTGTTGGTAACGAGACTATCACAAAACGTATCGTTAAGAAATAATTCTTTCCCGATAGCTATCGGGACGATAAGATTGAAATGGGGGCCTTTGGTCCCCATTTTTAATTCTATACTTTTACCAAATGATTGAATGGGGTTTGATTGGTCTTTTCGTGATGTGTTTCCTGGCATCTACTATTATTCCTTTTCCCTCTGAAGCAACGCTTTTATTCTATTTGAATTCGGGAATGTATTCTCCCGGTTCAATTTTGCTTGTTGCGAGTTTGGGCAACTGCCTTGGAGGAATCACCTCTTACTTGCTGGGTTATTACGGCAGAAAAATACTAAGCAAAAAACAATTGCTGAAAAGCGAATTATTGATACAACGTTATGGTTTCTGGGCAGCATTGGTTTCCTGGCTGCCAATCATCGGAGATCCCTTATTGGTTGTGCTGGGTATTTACCGTGTTTCCTTTTGGAAAACGATGGTCTTAATGAGTTTGGGGAAAGTTGCCCGTTACCTGATTGTTTTCTGGACTTATATTACAATCGTTTAAGAGCGAATTCACGCGCAAGACGGTCAGTCTCTACATAATCCTCATAATCCGGACTCAAAATAAAAGGAGTTTGCAGCATCGCTTTTTCATTGATTCGTGCAATATCCAGGAACCCGATCTTTTCCTCTAAAAACAGCTGCACCGCAATTTCATTTGCTGCGTTTAATGCACAGGCTGCAGTTCCTTTTTTATCCAAAGCATCATAAGCCAATTGCAAATTCCGGAAGGTTTCCGTATCTGCTTTTTCAAAAGTAAGTTGAGGATAATCCAAAAAATTGAATCGGGGGAATTCCGTTTTAAACCTGTCAGGATATGTCAATGCAAACTGAATAGGAAGTTTCATGTCCGGAAGGCCCATTTGCGCTTTCATACTTCCATCCTGAAACTGAACAAGCGAGTGAACGATGGATTGCGGGTGTACGATCACATCAATCTGCTCTGATTTTAAACCAAATAACCATTTTGCTTCGATCACTTCCAATCCTTTGTTCATCATAGAAGCCGAATCAATGGTGATTTTTGCACCCATTGACCAATTCGGATGTTTTAATGCCTGGGCCGGAGTTACCGGTTTCAATGCATCAGCTTTCCAGCCTCTGAATGGTCCGCCGGATGCAGTCAGATATATTTTCTCGATCGGATTATGAAATTCTCCTACCAAGCATTGAAAAATGGCAGAATGTTCCGAATCTACCGGGTAAATATTGATTCCTTTGGCGCGTGCACGTTCGGTTACCAATTCTC
>CAMPIU010000256.1 GCA_946886545.1 uncultured Flavobacteriales bacterium
TCCGCAACTTTCATGGCTTGCTGCTGACTGCTCAAACTGTTGTTTTTTAACAAAAGCTGTTCGTCTAAAAGCAATACTTTATACTCGTCACGCAACACACGTTCTTGTTTTTCCAGAATCTTTTTGCGGTCGTTTTTCTCTTTCAGTTCGTTCTCGGCAATGGATTTATCGTCGAAATTCTTTCTGGTGCGTACACTTAAAATTGTTGCTGATTCGGAACATTTTAACTGGATGGAACTCGGGTCAAGGAAATCGGTCATTTTTTGAAAGATCACCACTTGCTTTCCGTTGCTCAGATTCAATTCTTTGGAATGTTCTACTTGAGCACCTTCCTTAAAAACGGTTACTTTCTGGATCGGAGCTTCAGCCTTGGTTTCCTGGTTCCATCCGAAGAAAGGGAGCAGAAGTAGAATTAAGAGTGTTTTGTTCATAGTGTATATGTAAAAAAAAAACGTACCCAAGCAGGTACGTTTAAGTATTCAATTCGTTCAATTGGCGATTAAAGTTTTACCGGTAGAACTAATTTGCTTAAATCAATTTGAAAAATGTCAATGCTGCTTTTCTTTTCGTTTACTGTGAGTCCGCTCAAATAAGCTTTCCCTAATTCTTTATAGATCACAAAGTGAGTATCATCATTTACCGAATTCACTGCAGCTCCTAAATTTTTAGCTTTTGTCCAGCCTGTACCCGTGTTTTCGGAAACAAAGACATCCAATCCACCCATTCCGACATGTCCCTCCGAGCTGAAGAACAGGAATCTTCCGTCAGGAGAAATGTAAGGTGTTGTTTCGCGCATCAGGGTGTTTACACTGTCGCTCAGGATTTTTGCTTCTCCCCAGGATTTTCCGTTGCGTTGAACAACATAAATATCCGTTGATCGCTTATCACCTTTTCTGTCTGAAACAAAATACATCGTGTTTCCGTCAGCGGTTAATGTTGCGGACCCTTCAAAGAAACTGGTGTTAATGGATTTGTTGGAGATCACTTTCGGAACATTCCACTTTCCTTTTTTAGTGAATTCAACTTCTGCAATGTCTGATGAACCTGTTGTTTTTTTTGCCGATGTTGCTGTATTATTAATAGTTACGATGGCATGCAGGCCGTCTTTTGAAAGCCATGACATGGATTCGAAACCGGGACCGTTAATGCGATCCACCTTATTGTTCACACTATCGTATTTCAGCATTTTTTCGTTCCAGATCCCGGTGTACACATCTTCGAAATATTCCTGGTCGTCCGGATTCATCATTCCCCCGGTTGTATTTGCCCTTCTGGAAGTGAAATAAATGCGCTTTCCGTCAGAAGTGAAAACGGGAGAATAGTCATTGTATCCGGAATTCACATCACCCATTAAAGGCGTTTTCAGATTTGCGGTTCCGGCTTGTTGTTTTGCAAACTGAACGGAAGCGAGTTTGTTTTCGGTATTTAATTCCTTTGCACGTGCCTTTGAAAGATGGGTTAATGCAAGTTGAAAATAATGCTCGGCAGAATCCAGTTCATTCAAATTGTGAGATGCAACACCCAGGATATCATAAACTTCTGCATCTACGTCATCCGGTCCTTTTGCAATTGCATCCAAGCCATATTGTTTGGCATATCCGAAATTTTTAAGACGATAGTGACAATAAGAGATCCAGAAAGAAGCTTTCCATGAATTCGGATCTTTGATCGCTGCTTCACGAAACACCAATAAAGCTTCACGGATTTTGTTTTCTCCAAGCAGTTGCTTTCCCTGATCGATCTTGATCAAAGCAGCCGACTTGTCAATAATTCCGGTTACACTATCCTTTGAAGCAGAGGTGAAAGCAAAGGATTTTGTTGCGAAAAGCATTAATAATAAAGTTCCAAACAGGATTTTCATATGTAGATATTGTATAATTCGAATGGCAAAGTAATATAAAAAATTCAAAACGCAGAATTCAAAATGCAGAATAAAGAGATTTCGGTTAAGAACTAAATTTATTAGTTAGCGGTGCTTTAAGTTTTACATTTTACAATTAGCATTTTGAATTCATTTCATGGTGTTTTCCGAAAACTCATTTTTTGCCCGGCCTTTCAGGTCCAAGAGATCATGCATTGCAATTGTGGCGGCTACAATAGCCCAAATAGGAGCAAAGGATGCACAGATCCAAAGACCGAGGTTTGTTAAGAAAGTCAGGATGAACTGTCCCGGATCAATCCCGAAACCCGACCAATCAAAAAGTGTTTTCAAATCAATAAAATTCCAGATGAGAATGGAATAAACCGATCCGATTGACAATGCAATCCCGCGGTTTTCACGAGCCAGCCGGGTGCTTTCCTGAACATTCATTTGAAGGCGTTCGTGGATGTAATCCATAAATGAAAAGCCATAGTAGTAAAAACTGATGAAGAATAGTACATGCCTCACCGGGCTGACATTGAAATCTCCCCAGCCAATAATTCCAATGAGGAAAATGATCGTGAAAAAGAAGATTTCCCACATGATATTCCGAACCCCGATTTTGAGTCCCCGCTTAATGTCATTGATCAATTGCTTGAAATTGAAGCGGTATCGGTTCCCGGTTAAAACAAATTCCACTTTTTGAGAGATCTTTGAAAATAGCGGAGCCAGAAGAATAACTACCAGGTATTTTGCAAAACGCATTAAGGTTGTAGCGATCAATATTTCAAACATTAATTTGATCAGATACCAAATGATGCCGTTCATGCTTGCAGCCGAAGCTTTGGGTTCGTGCAGATGGATCATAAAACCCAGCTGGTAAATACCCAGCATGAGGATGGCAGGGAAAATGATGTAGAAATATAACTTGTAATCAATAATCAGGCGAAATGCTTTGATGTAAGCTTTGTAACCAATAAGAAGGTTCTTGATGAATCGCATATCCAAATTTACAATAATTACGAATGTCTAATTCCGAATTCCGAATTGATTTTAAAACGGGATCAAAATCCCAATTCGTAATTCGGCATTCGTAATTCGCAATTAAGAGTTATCTTTGCACCTTCCAAAAAATGAAATTATGAGTAATTCAATGTCTCTTACGTCGTTAACAGCTATTAGCCCGGTAGACGGGCGTTACCGCTCAAAAGTTAACGAATTGGCGCCTTATTTTTCCGAATTCGGATTGATCAAATACAGGGTTCATGTAGAGGTTGAATATTTCATTGCATTGGTGGAAGCAGGAATTGGTCCTTTAAAAGACGTTTCTTCTTCTGTTTTCCCGAAATTACGTGAGATCGTTACTGCTTTTTCAGAGGCAGATGCTTTAGCCATCAAGGATATCGAGAAAACAACGAATCACGATGTAAAAGCAGTCGAGTATTTCCTGAAAGATAAAATGCAGAATCTGGGATTGGACAATTATTTGGAATTTATTCATTTCGGGTTGACATCTCAGGATATCAATAATACCTCCATTCCATTGAGTTTGAAGGAAGCGGTAAATGAAGTTTATATTCCTGCATTGAATGAATTGATTCAGGTGCTGAAAGGATATACAAAAGATTGGTCAGGCATTGCTTTACTGGCAAGAACGCACGGACAACCGGCTTCTCCTACAATTTTAGGAAAGGAAGTGGGGGTTTTTGTATATCGTTTGGAAACTCAATTGGAAATTTTGAAAACCATTCCTTATGCCGCTAAATTTGGTGGTGCTACAGGAAACTTTAACGCGCACCAGGTGGCTTTCCCGGAAACGGATTGGGTGGCTTTCTCCAACAAATTTGTGAATGAACAATTAGGGCTGACAAGAAGCCAGTTGACAACACAAATTGAGAATTACGATCAGTTGGCAAACTTGTTTGACTGCCTGAAAAGAATCAATACGATCATTTTGGACTTGGACCGTGATATGTGGACTTACATTTCCATGGAATACTTCAAACAAAAATTGAAAGAAGGCGAAATTGGTTCTTCAGCTATGCCACATAAAGTAAACCCGATTGATTTCGAAAATTCGGAAGGGAATATCGGAATTGCAAATGCTTTATACGAACACCTTGCTGCAAAATTGCCTGTTTCAAGATTACAGCGCGATCTAACGGATTCAACTGTGTTGAGAGCGGTTGGAATGCCTTTGGCCCATTCACTCATCTCTTTCAAAGCAACGATTGCAGGTTTGAACAAACTACTTTTGAACGAACAGGCAATTCAGCAGGATTTGGAAGACAACTGGGCTGTTGTGGCAGAAGCAATTCAAACGATTCTAAGAAGTATCGGATTTCCGAAACCTTATGAAGCATTGAAAGGCTTGACGCGGAAGAATGAAAAAGTAACTCAGCAAACGGTTCATGATTTTATCGATACTTTGGAAGTGGAAGATTCTATGAAAGAGCGACTAAAGAAAATCACCCCCTCAAATTATACCGGAGTTAAATTAGTGTAAGGAATCTTTTAGTATATTACAGAAAAAAAGCCTTGCGATTTATTCAACTCATTTTTTTTCTGCTAATCAGCAATTTCTTTTGGGGACAAGTACCTCCACAAATAGATTGGGGACCTGAAAATGTTTCGAGACCAAATACGCTTGCTATTCTTCCAAAAGATAACGGCGTTTTTTTTACCTTCCATTATGGGAATGCTTCCCTGATGCCATCTGCTAAAATTTCCCGTTTTGACTACGGAAAAGAGATTCTGTCCAAACGGATTGAACCCAGAATTGAACAAAAAATGGTGACTTTGGAAGACATGTTTTTGTTCTCCAACCGTTTGTTTGGGCTTTTCTCGGATAAAGTAGGCGCCTCTGTTACCTTATACATGCAGGAATATGATGACGATGTAGATCCCTTTGGCCTGCCGATGGTTGTTGCTTCCTATGTAATTCCGAAAGGATGGAGCAGGAATGTTTTGGTAACAACAAAAATTTCCCCCGAAAGCAATTTCCTGGTAGTTGATTATTTAATTCCGGCAAAGAAAGAAACTTATGATCGATTCGGATACAATATTCTGAATGATAAAATGGTTTCTGTTCGTGAAGGAGAATATGAAATTCCTTATGATTCTAAACTTTCCGTTGTGGAAGCAAGACATGTAACTGATAAGGGTGATTATTTTTTAGGAGTGTCCGTTTTTTCAAAAGCATATTACAGTCTGTGGAAAGA
>CAMPIU010000257.1 GCA_946886545.1 uncultured Flavobacteriales bacterium
CAACAACATTAACTGCAGGAGGTGGGGCAACAAATTACACCTGGAGCCCTTCAACAGGACTCTCCTCAACTTCTGGCACAACTGTTACGGCAAATCCAACTACAACAACGACTTACACAGTAACAGGAACAAGTGGAGCATGTTCAAATACAGCAAGTATGACACTTACCGTAAACCCTGTTCCAACTGTCATTGCAACTAATAATGGTCCTTTATGTGAAGGAAGCACAATCCAGCTACAGACCAACAGTTTGCCTGGAACCAATTATAATTGGTCTGGACCGAACGGATTTACTGCTTCCACACAAAACGGATCTATTCCGGCTACATTAAGTGCCGCAGGAACGTATACGGTTACAACTTCACTGAACGGATGTACTTCATCTACTACAACAAATGTGATTGTCAATTCAACACAGATACCTGTAATTAATCCGGCCGGCCCATTCTGTGAAGCAACTGCGAACTTATATCTTTCAGCTGATATTCCTGGAGGAACCTGGTCAGGCTCCGGAATTGTCAATGCTGCAAGCGGTGAGTTTTCACCCTCACAAGCAGGCGCAGGATCCCATCCAATAAGCTATACTGTTACGGGCGGGTGCTCAAGTCCCGGAACAACAACTATTTTGATCAATGCGATGCCTGTAGTCCAGATTTCAACACCAGATGCGTCCGGTTGCGCGCCATTTACCGCATATCTAACAGATATCAGTTCTCCGGCAAGCAGTTCTGTAACATGGGATTTCGGTGACGGAAGTGTAACATCAAACCAGCTGAATACTGTAAGTCACGATTTTAATACACCCGGTTGTTATGATGTGACTCTGACCTCTACCAGTGCGGCAGGATGTTCCACAACCACTTCTTTCCCAAGTTTCATTTGTGTTTTACCTAATGCAGTTGCTGCCTTTTCGGTAAACAATCCGGTACACGGTTTAATGAATCCTGAGTTTCATACATTTAACACCTCATCCAATGCTTCTATTTATTCATGGGACTTTGGTGACGGAGAGGTAAGCACCTTGTTCAATCCGAGTCATACCTATACCGAAAATGCAGGAAGTTATGTGATCACCTTGATTGCAAATAATGCAGGAAACTGTCCCGACACGACAGAACTGACCGTAACCATACAGGAGGAATTGATCTTCTACGTTCCGAATACTTTCACTCCGGACGGCGATGAATTTAACAATGTATTTTCACCGGTTTTTACTTCCGGATTTGATCCTTTCAATTATACCCTAACGATATATAACCGCTGGGGAGAAACCTTATTTGAATCAAATGACACCAAATTCGGATGGGACGGAACGTATAACGGTGAATCGTGTAAAACAGGAATTTACACCTGGACAATTCGCTTCAAGTCTTCGGAATCAGATAAGAAAATTACAAAGACAGGGCACATTCAGTTATTGAAATAAAAAATGTAGGGGGTGTGATTAATCGCACCCCCTACATTTTTTTTATTATTTCCCCCAATATTCAAATGCTTTTTTCTGTGCAGAATTTGGGTTTTCCAGAATATTTACTCCATATTCCAGGTAAAAGCTGCGCTGAACTTCCGGCAAAGGTAGTTCCAGGATTTTCCCCTGACGAATAACGATTAAGCGTTTGTTTTGATCATCCAAATAATTCAGCCATTGGTCCAGATCTCCACTCAGCTTAAATTCATTTACTCCGATAATTTCATCGTTGATCATTAAACCTGCCAGATCTGCGGGCGAACCAGGGTAAATTGCCATAACCTGGAAATGATGCCCCAACTGCGTGGATTTGAATCCGATCCTGCCGGCTGAGTATTTCTGATTCGGCTTGTGTGTCAGTTCCAAACCGATAGATTCAAGTGCTTCAGTTAAAATAGCCTCGAAAGGTCTTGTTCCGTAAAAATAATCTTTGATCAGTTCTTCAATACTATCACCTGCCAGCTCTTTCAACAAACCGATATAATCTGCTTCGCTGACTCCTAAGCCATTTAATGCAAAATTGAAATACAAACGCTTCATCAACTCATCCAGTCCATGTTTATTTCCGGAATATTCCCGGATCTTCACATCACACACAAAAGCCAGTAAACAACCTTCGGTATAAATGGAAACTTTGCGGCCAGGTGCTCCCGGAACATATCCGTCCAGCCAGGTATCGTAAGATGAATCTGCTACCGAGTAATGGAATCTCCCGAAATTATCGAAGTGTTTCTGTAATTGCCCCGTAAACTCGTGCAGGTATTGGTCCAGATCAAACACTCCTGACTTATACAGCATCAAATCTCCCATGTAAGTTGTCACCCCTTCACACAAGTAACCCAATTTGGATAAATTCTCCTGCTGATAATCGTACGGAAACATTTCGATTGGCCGAATAGCCTTCACATTCCAGGTGTGATATAATTCATGGGAAGAAACTCCCAATAATTCGCTGTAAAGTGCTCCGAACACATCGTAAGTAGGTCCGAGAGAAATAACGGTAGATTTCTGATGTTCTACTCCATGATATGCTTTATAAGGTAAAATATGAAACAGAAAGTGATAGTGCGGTACCGGAAACTCCATGAACTTCTCAATCTGTTTATCCGTAAAGGCTTTAAAATCCCTTATCAGGCGCGACCAATCAATCGTACATTCCCCCTGGAACCACAAATGGAAGATCGTACCATGTGATTCATATTGGTTGTATTGCAAAGAAGCGGAACAAATAAACGGGGAATCCGCCAACTCGTCAAAATCAGCGGCCTTCAAAACCTGGCCTTCTCTTTCCATCGAACCCGCAATATTCCAGTCGGCCGGAATGTTTAAATAAAGCTCGCAGGCTTCATCCTTTTTTCCTTCCAGGTAGATAAAGCAGTTTACCGGATTGACATACAACATTTCTTTACTCAGATAAGTCGACCCCGCATTCAGTTCGGATGCATAATAACTGTATTCTACACGAATAGTTGTAGGTTCTGTGACCTGAATTTCCCAGGAAGAAAGATCCTTTTTCTGAAAAGCGACCGTTTTTCCTTCCAGGTTAAACACTTTGAATCCCCTTACATTTTTAGCAAAATTGCCCAATTCATACCTTCCGGGCCTCCACTTCGGCAAATGAATAATAGCATTCGGCTCAACATTTTCAAAGATTACTTTGAACTGAATGTATTGCTGATTTGCTTGTTCGATAGCTAAATGATACTGGGCCATTTTATGAGTTTTGTTCAAAATTAGAAATTCCCAAAAGAATAAACGGCTATTGTGCTGAAATCATTTACTATTAGGACACGTTCCATTTCCCACAGATGCAACAGATTAAACGCCTACCTGCCAGTCAGCCCGATTACGTAGTTATTCGAATTGCATGAAGGAGACGACTGGTAAGCGCTTCAGATATCTGGTATCTGCGGCAAAAAAACAATGGGGATTAAATAGTAGTCAGCAATCTATTTTGAATTCACATGCATATTCGTTCACAATTCCTGAGAATTGATTAATTTCGTGCATTACCATTTTATTGAAAAGAGAAATGAATTACGATATCATAGTTATTGGGAGTGGTCCCGGCGGATATGTTGCCGCTATTCGCGCATCACAATTGGGTTTGAAAACAGCAGTTGTAGAGCGTGATTCATTGGGTGGAATTTGTTTAAACTGGGGATGTATTCCAACAAAAGCATTATTGAAAAGTGCAAACGTGTTTGAATACATTCAACATGCATCTGATTACGGGATTACCGTAAAGGATTCAAAAGCAGATTTCGGCGGAATGGTGGAACGTTCCAGAGGTGTTGCCAACGGAATGAGCCAGGGAATTCAGTTCCTGATGAAGAAAAACAAAATTGATGTCATCAAAGGTACCGGGGTTTTAAAAGCAGGAAAAAAAGTTGCTGTTACAGGTGAAGACGGTAAAGTGACCGAATATACTGCGGATAAAGGACTTATTATTGCAACAGGAGCTCGTTCCCGACAATTGCCCAACTTACCTCAAGACGGAACAAAGATCATCGGATACCGTGAAGCAATGAGCATGAAAGCACAGCCTAAGAAAATGGTTGTTGTAGGTTCAGGTGCTATCGGTGTGGAGTTTGCGTATTTCTATAATGCGATCGGAACAGAAGTAACCATTGTTGAATATTTACCGAACGTAGTTCCTATCGAAGACGAAGAGGTATCCAAACAATTGGAGAAATCGTTCAAGAAAGCAGGTATCAATATCATGACGAATGCATCTGTTGAAGCGGTTGATACTTCAGGGAAAGGATGTGTTGTAACGGTTAAAACAGCTAAAGGAGAAGAAAAAATCGAATGCGATGTGGTTCTTTCTGCTGTTGGAATCCAGGCAAACATTGAAAATATCGGATTAGAAGAATTGGGAATCGTTGTTGACAAAGGGAGAATCCTTGTGAATGATTTCTACCAGACAAATATCCCCGGATACTTTGCAATCGGAGATGTAATTCCTACTGCTGCACTGGCACACGTTGCTTCTGCAGAAGGAATTATTTGTGTTGAGAAAATTGCGGGTCACCACCCGGAACCATTGGATTACGGAAACATCCCGGGATGTACGTACTGTTCTCCTGAAGTTGCATCAGTCGGAATGACAGAAAAGGCAGCTAAGGAAGCCGGTATGGAGATCAAGGTTGGGAAATTCCCGTTCTCTGCTTCAGGTAAGGCCTCTGCTGCCGGAGCGAAAGATGGTTTCGTGAAACTAATCTTTGATGCAAAATACGGTGAATTATTAGGTGCTCACATGATCGGTGCAAACGTTACGGAAATGATCGCTGAGATCGTTGCGATCCGTAAACTGGAAGTAACCGGTGAAGAATTGATCAAAACGGTTCACCCTCACCCTACCATGTCTGAGGCAGTAATGGAAGCTGCTGCTGCTGCTTACGGAGAAGTGATTCATTTGTAACAAAAAACAATATTTGAAAACCAGAAGGGGCGCGATTAATCGCGCCCCTTCTGGTTTAAGCTAAAAACATTCGGTCAAATACATTATTTATTCATTTAATAAAAAAAAATACCAACTAGTGAATTCGTTTTCAACTCTCCATTTGACTGTACAGGCAGGAGCTAAACCATGAACAACTTACTTT
>CAMPIU010000258.1 GCA_946886545.1 uncultured Flavobacteriales bacterium
ATGATGATTAGCAGTTCCTTTTAAAATTTCATCTCCCTGAATGATTTTGTAAGTCAAAGCTTCATCGTGCGTCATTCCGACGGTAAATCCGCGAATAAGTACATAGCTGAAAGCAAAAAAAAGACCGAGGTAGTAGATTATTTGAGTACTTCGGCTCATCTCTTAGATGAATTCACATTTCAGAACGCCATCGCGGTCAATTTCCGTAAGTTGTACGTTTTGCATTTGATTCACCAGTTCCGGGTTAAAAGCAGTTTTCACCTTCACGTAGTTTTCGGTAAATCCGTACATGATTCCTTCGTCTTCTTCCGCCTCGAATAAAACCGTTCGTTTGGAACCAACCTGTGATTCGTAGAATGCACGTTTTTTCTTGTCTGAAAGAATATGTAATTGCTTGCTTCTTTGAGCTCTGATTTGATTCGGAACTGCTTCGCCTAATTTTACAGCTGTGGTATTTGCCCGCTCCGAATAGGTGAAAACATGTAAATAAGAAACATCCAGGTCTTTTAAGAAATCAACTGTTTCCATAAATTCTTCGTCTGTTTCTCCCGGAAATCCTACAATTACATCCACACCGATTGCACAATCAGGGCGTAATTTTTTGATATGCTGAACACGTTCTACGTACAATTCGCGCAAATATTTTCTGCGCATTGCTTTCAATAAACGGTTACTTCCGGATTGAAGCGGAATATGAAAATGTGGGACAAAGCGTTTCGAATCTTTTAAAGTGAATTGGATGATCTCGTCACTCAATAAATTAGGTTCGATGGAAGAAATACGGTAACGGTCAATCCCCTTGACCTGATCCAGCGCCTTTACCAATTCAAAGAAATTTTCATCTTCGCCCTGACCAAAATCACCGATATTTACTCCTGTAAGAACAACTTCTTTGATTTTGGTGTCCGCAATCTTTTGTGCTTCCGATACTGTTTCTGAAATACTTGCATTTCTGCTTTTACCTCGTGCCAAAGGAATGGTACAAAAAGTACAGAAGTAATCACAGCCGTCCTGCACTTTCAAAAATGACCTGGTTCGATCTCCCATGGAGTGAGAAGGAATGAAACTGGTTGTTTGCTTGATGTTCTCAAACTTCACAACTGCTTCATTTACTTTATTCTCGTTCTGTTTCTCATTCTCTATTGCTTCCAGGTGTTCAACAATATTAAATTTCTCGTTTGCACCAAGAACAAGAGATACTCCGGGAATTTGAGCAATTTCAGTGGGTTTCAATTGTGCGTAACAACCAATAATTGCCACATAAACCTCCGGATTGATTTTTTTTGCACGTCTGACTAACTGCTTGCATTTTTTGTCTGCATTTTCGGTAACTGAACATGTGTTGATCACTAAAATATCCGGTGTTTCCTCAAAATCAACCTTTGCAAAACCCGCGTTTTCAAAAAGTCGGGAAATAGTAGATGTTTCTGAGAAATTCAGTTTGCATCCAAGGGTGTAAAAAGCGACTTTTTTAAACTGTTGCATTTTTTTGCAGAATTGAGGGCACAAAGATAGACAATTTCAGGTCTGTACAAAAATCTCCTTGTAAGTATTAACTATATTTGTTAGTGTATGAAAAAGCAATTGAAGATTGATTATGAATGGCTGAATCATTGGAATGAACTTCCGGATTCTGAACATCTTTTAATCGAGAAGGCATACGAAGCAGCGAAGGATGCTTATGCTCCGTATAGTAACTTCAAAGTCGGGGCGGCAGTTTTACTGGCTGATGGCTCGGTTGTGAAAGGAAATAATCAGGAAAACATTGCTTATCCGAGTGGTTTGTGTGCTGAACGCGTCGCTTTGTTTTATGCCGGTGCAAATTATCCGAATACAGCTGTTAAAACAATTGTGGTGGTGGCCCAGGGAGATTTGATCACAGAAGATGAATGCGTTTCGCCATGTGGTTCCTGCAGACAAGTTATTGCCGAATCCGAATCACGGCAAGAAGGTGATATCCGGATTATCTTGGTCGCACAGGATGGTAAAACCTGGATTTTCAATAGTATAAAAGATATTTTAGTGTTTCCATTTGGAGTAAAATAAATGATGAACGAGAAACGCCTTGAAGAATGGTTTTCTTCCCGAAGGAAAATGCGGGAGAATCGGACAGCGACTAAGTTGTTTGAAGCGATTCGTTTGGGAGATCGGACCGCCTTAAGCGGAGCAATAACCCTGCTTGAAAGTACACGTGAAGAAGATCAGGAAACTGCAAAGGATCTGATCCGCCAGTGTCTTCCATTTTCAGGAAATTCCCTGCGAATTGGGATTACCGGTGTTCCGGGAGTAGGCAAAAGTTCATTTATTGAAAAATTTGGACAAACTGTTTTGACCAAGCGCAAGAAAGTGGCTGTTTTGGCAATTGATCCCAGCAGTGAACGAACGGGCGGAAGTATTTTAGGTGACAAAACCCGCATGGAAACCCTGTCTCAAAATGAGGATGTATTTATCCGTCCTTCTGCTGCAGGAAATACCTTGGGTGGAGTTGCACGTAAAACCCGAGAAACAATTATTCTTTGTGAAGCTGCAGGATATGATGTCTTACTGATTGAAACTGTAGGTGTGGGGCAATCGGAGATTATGGTTCATTCGATGGTGGATTTTTTCCTCTTGCTTCTTCTTGCCGGTGCCGGAGACGAACTTCAGGGTATCAAGAGAGGAATTATGGAAATGGCTGATGGCTTAGCTGTTACAAAATCTGACGGAGACAATGTAAACAAAGCGAAACTGGCCGCACGTGAATTGAAGAATGCAATCCATTTATTTCCAACCGCCTCAAATGGCTGGATCCCGGAAGTGAAGACCTGCAGCTCATTGGAAAACACAGATATTGATACCATTTGGGAAATGATCGAGCGTTTTGAAAGACATACCAAACTGAATGGAAGTTTTGATTCCAAACGAAAACACCAGGATTTGAATTGGATGCATGAAACACTGAAAGATTTGTTAATCCAGGGCTTATGGTATCATGAAAAAATAAGAACCTATATCGAAGCTAAAGAGTTGGAAGTAGAGAACGGAACTATTTCTGCCTTTGAAGCAGCTGAAGAAATTTATGACCTATATAGAAAAGGAGGGGAATAATTTAGGTCTATTTTAATTTCAGGGAACATTATTTAAAGCGATATATTTGCAGCATGGAGAAGATTGAATTTACAATCAACGGAGAATTTATAGAGTTGTTGGGCCTTTTAAAGGCTACAGGAATAGCTCAAACCGGGGGTCATGCAAAAATGATCGTGGAAGATGAAGAAGTGTTCCGCAACGGGGAACTGGAAATAAGAAAGCGTGCAAAATTGGTTCCCGGAGACATTATTGAAGTGGGGGATGAGGTGCGTATTGTTCTGAAATGATCTTCTCTACTAATTGACACGAAATAGAATACATTGACGTAATATTGCGGAATTACATCCAACTTAGATAGTCTATAAAAAATCCCGGGTTAAACCGGGATTCATATCAGAATAATTCCTGCAATTCTTTTCGAAGGTACTCAACTGTAATCTCTGTTGGCAGTTTACCCACTTCGGCTACGACCTCGAATATTTTTGCCGCCAGATCCGTTGAAAGAGCTGTTGTATCCATTTGATTTCCGGCCAAATTGATGATCTTAATTGTTTCTTCTTTAGAATTTCTTACCATATCCCATGCTTGCGGAGAAACGAACATTTGCTGTGAAACATTGTGATCATACTCTTCGCGAATAGCCTGTAATAAATCTGTTTGAAGTTCTCTTGCCGGAAGACCCGGATTATGAAGCCGCATTACCAGGCTTCCCGGATGGATTCGTTCCATTAAAAGGGCAGCTCGCTGATAAGCCTCCACTCTCATTGGAAGGAAATGTTTTTGACGTTCTTTTTTCAGTTCAATTTGAACTGCTCTGACCTCGCGGTCCCCGGTTTTCTTTAGAAATAAATAAGCCATTAATAATACTCCTCCACCAGAGATTATAGAAATTAGGATAGGAAAGATGATTCCGACAAAAAAATGCATATAAGTTGTTTTTCTAAGTGAATTCGTTTTTTGGTAAAAGTAACAATTTACCCAGATTAAGGATTAAATGAATTTGGGGTCCACCTCCATTTGATGACCACAAACGGAACAAGTTCTTAATTCTTCAGAGCTGTAGAATTCTTTAAAACGCGGAAGAAATTCCTTTTCAATATTATCAAGCTTGAACCGGTAGTGTTTTAATTCATGATTGCATTTTTCACAAAACCAAAATAAGCCATCCTGCATGTCTGTGTTTTTACGTACCCGCTCAATAACAAGTCCAACGGTATTTGCTCCGCGACGCGGGTTATGAGGGATTCTGGCGGGAAGCAAGAACATTTCACCTTCTTTAATGACAATGTCCTTTGCTTTGCCTTCATGTTGGATACCAACCGTAATGTCCCCTTCAATTTGATAAAACAGTTCTTCACTTTCATTGAAGTGGTAATCTTTTCTCGCATTTGGACCCCCAACGATCATTACGATAAAATCACCAGCCTCCTTATAGAGATTTTTATTTCCAACAGGTGGTTTCAATAACTCTCTGTTTTCCTCAATCCACTGATGTAAATTAAATGGCATTAACATATCCTCTGTGTTTTTATCAAAAGTACCAAATGAATGATCTATTTGCAATATAAGTCTTATAAAAAAAGAAAGCCCCTTGTAAATTTTACAAGGGGCTTCGTATGATTAACCTTAAGGTTATTGAATTACCACACGGAATACTTTTTCAGCATTCTCTGTAGAAAGTGTAAAGAAGTAAGTTCCTCTTTCAACTTCTTTCAGATTTACTGTGTTCGTACCGGAAACAATGTTTTTCCCGGTTTGAATTGTACGTCCGTTGATGTCAGTAACAACTAAATCAAAGTTTCCTGTAAATGTCGATTCAACGAATACAACACCTGTAGAAGGGTTTGGATAAAGTGATACTTCTTCCAATGCGTTTTCTTCTATTGACAAGAAGTTACAGCTTGTTACAGTGACTACCACGTTTGCTGTGTCATCAGGACAAACCCCATTTCCTGAAATATAATCAAAGTTATATTGTCCAGGGAAATTTGC
>CAMPIU010000259.1 GCA_946886545.1 uncultured Flavobacteriales bacterium
ATTAAAAAATGAATACCCAAATCTATATCCTTTATTGTAACCACCCATACAAAACTCACTTTCTTTAAAAGCATTTAATACTATTTTTACACCTTTCAAAACTGATCTCAATCCAATGATTCGAACTCTCGGCTTTATTTGCTTCATTTTTCTTTCATCTAATTTGTTGGGTCAATCACAATGGATCCGGTTTTCCCTAAACGGAAAGGATATTCCATGTGAAGAGGTGTCAAAACAATTAATTATTTCCACAAAAATCGATGGGAAAGACAGTGTTTTGAAAAAGGAGGCGTTTTCAAGCTGTCAACAAATTATTGAGATTCCTAAGGTTACAGGTGTTTATTCTTTTACGATCCAAACACAGTTGTACCAACCGATTTTATTGAGTTTTGAAATAAAGGAATCTACTGCAGATACTATTCAATTGGGAAATTTGTTTTTGAAAGAACCGGTTTCTAATCTGGATGAGGTGACGATCACCGGAGTTCAGCGAAAATTTATTGAGATCGAAGCGGATAAAACCACCTTAACGGTAAAAGACAATCCGGTTTTATCTATCAGCAGTATTTACGACGCTATTTTGAAAGTTCCGGGAGTAATGCCTTATCCCGGAGGCGGATTCGCAATCGGCGGGCAGTTGGCGGCTGTTTATTTCGAAGGAGTTCCAAGCAGTTTATCGACCGATGATTTAATGAATCTGCTGAAAAGTTTACCGGCAAATTCGGTTGAAACAATTGAAATCATTTCCAATCCCGGTGCTTCTTTTGATGCGAATGTGAGCGGAGCGGTGATCAACATCAACAGCATCGGGAAAGCAACTAAGTGGCTTTCCGGAACGGTTACTTTGAATTACGGTTTGAATCAGAATCATAAACTTTCTCCTTCGATTGTACTGAACGGAAGGCAATCTAAATGGAGCTGGCAGTTTCAAACCGGATATTCTTATAACGAACGGTCGAGCAGAGATACCTCAGAACGCGTATTTAATTCATTCGATCCACTGATTGCATTAAACTCGGACCGAAAGGAGCAAACCCGGAACAGTTATTATTATTTTAAACCATCCGTGACTCTGAATTTATCAAAGCGTTCTACTTTGATCCTGAACTATAACGGATCTTACGGAGATAACCTGATTAGGGGAACTTCGTTTACGGGAAGCCAATCCATTGTGCCTGCCGTCGAACTTCAAACGAATTATAATTCCCGGAACTATGGAATAGGAAATGAAGGAATTTTAAAGTTCAGACAGGAATTTGATACCTTGAAACGGGTCCTGAATGTAACTGCGTTTTATTCTAATTATCAGAATACGTCGAAAAGAAATAATATCCAGCGTATTTCTGCCACGGAAGATTATAGTATCCTGGATTATTTCATGAATATCAACCGTTTTTATATGAGGGCGGATGCCGAAATTCCTTTTGAAAAAATCAAATTCTATCTGAATGCGGGATTGAAGTATAGTTTCATGCACGTTGATAATACCGGCTCGTACAATTTGAATAATTCCTCTCAGGATATTTTTGATAATCCGTTTTATAGCTCTGTGATTGATTTTGATTACTCAGAAGACAACACTGCTGCTTATGTTGATTTAAAAAAGAAACTGGGAAAAAAAGTGTCAATCGGGGCAGGCTTGCGGGCAGAAAACTTCAGGTTAGACCGAACTTCCAATGTTTCTGCTTCTGCTGCGAATAATTATTTCAATTTATTTCCATCCTTCAATGCCATTTACCGTATGAATTCACTGGTGAATGTTATAGGAACCTATTCCCGGAAAATCGGGATCCCGAATTTTAATCAGTTCGATCCGAATAATTCCGGATACTATGATTCATATACTTCCTCAAGCGGAAATACGCAACTGAAGCCCAATTTTTATGACAATGCACAGTTCAAGATCACATTTTTTGATTATGCGCAATTATCGGTCAATTTCACACATTCCCAATTTTTAAATCTGAACGAAGTGGTGGTTCAACCCAATTCGGTACAAACGGTTCAGACTTATCGCACCTACAGTAATGTAAACTCGCTCAACTACTTTTTTGCACTTCCCGTGCCGTTCGTGTTGTTTACCAAAGGACTGAAGTTTATGGATGAACCTGTTGATGTGGAGAAAATGTCCTTTTTATATATCTACAGTTCATTTACCAAAACGAGTATTGCCAACTACAATTATGTAAATCCGAATAAAGGAATGTGGACATTGGGAGTATATTCACAATTTATTTTGCCATGGAAGATCCGGATGAATATGGAGTACTATATTGCCGGCAAAGGAAATTATCAGATCTATGAATTCGTGAGAAACCGTTCGGCATTTGATATCACTTTAAGCAGAGAGTTTCAGGACAAAAAATGGAGGACTTCGATTTCCTTCGAAGATATTTTCAATACAGACCAAAGTAATACCCGTGTTTCCTTCCCGAATATTCACATGAACAGTTATTCCAAACAAGACACCCGAATTATCCGGTTTAAACTTTCCTATTCATTCGGAAAGGTGGAGAAGAATGATTCAGAAGGCTTGAATTTGCCAAACGGCGCCGGTCAGGGAGAATAAAAAACTGGTAGGAATTCTGAATGTTTGTGTGTGAGTTGGTCACAGATTCGCAGAATTTTTATGGCGCTTACCAGTGGGAATTATGTACTTTAAACAGGTGGTTCCAAAATATCTCTGGGTGCTTCATCATTTCAGTGCCTGCCAGCAGGCACTCTTTATCTTTTCCACAAATGCACAAATTAACTGCTCGGCTACCGCACTCGCTTAAGTGGCGACTGGTAAGCGCCACAAATAATCAGTGCATCTGTGGGAAATTATCACTTAGATTCTTGGAGAAGATTTTTCTAAAATAACCTATTTCATAAGTTACCTGTGTTAAGTACATAACTCCCACTGGTAGGCGACCCTTAACATTAGCGCATTTGTGGGAAAAGAAAAACGTGGGATGATTTATCGTCCCACGTTTCAGTTATGAATTTCTGCGAATGGTTTATACCACTATATTCACGATTCTTCCAGGAACCACAATCATTTTTTTCGGAGCTTTTCCTTCCAGCCATTTCTGTGCTTCCGGCATTGCCAAAACCGCTTCTTCTACTTCTTTCGCAGAGAAAGTTGTCGGGAATTCTGCGTTAAATCGCATTTTTCCATTAAAAGATACCGGATAAACCGTATTCGCTTCTACCAGCATCTCCGGATCGAAGGCCGGGAACCGAGCCGTAGAAACAGTTCCTGCCTGGTGACCAATGGCTTCCCACAATTCTTCTGCAGCATGCGGCGCGTAAGGCGCTAAAAGAACAATCACCTGTTCCAGTACTTCTTTCGAGTGACATTTTTGTTCCGTCAGTTCGTTTACGCAGATCATTAAGTTTGAAACGTTCGTATTGAAGGCATAACGCTCCAAATCGTCTTCCACTTTTTTAATGGTTTTATGTAATGTCTTCAGGGAAGCTTTGTCAGCAGGTGTATCTGTTACGATCAATTTTCCATCTTCATAGAACAAACGCCACAGTTTACGCAGGAAGTTGTGCACTCCGGAAATTCCTTTTGTATCCCAAGGCTTCGTTTGCTCCAAAGGACCTAAAAACATTTCGTACATACGCAGCGTATCTGCTCCGAATTTCTCTACCAATTCATCCGGCGTTTGCACGTTGAATTTGGATTTGGACATTTTTTCGACTTCAGAACCGCAGATATACGTTCCGTCTTCAAGCAGAAACTCTACATTGTTATACTCTTCTCGCGATTTTCGAAAAGCTTCGGTATCTAATATATCATTGTCTACAATTGATATGTCTACATGTCTTTTTTGTGTAAATAGTAGTTGAATATTATCTGTTGTAATTTCATTAAGGTTGTTGAACAAACTTCCAGGTCTAATTAGACCCATTTCAAGATATTTCTCCAAAAATGGTTTAGGATCAAAATTTTCGAAGTTTTCATGAATGTTTTTTGATACAAGAACTTTGTTGCTGATTAAAAAATCAAGCAAATCGTCATGTTCATCTTCTATTTTCCCATCAACTTTTGGTGCAATATGATATAAATAAACAAAACTACTTCTCCCCAAAATCATCCCCTGGTTGATCATTTTCTTGAACGGCTCATCAAAGGAAATGTATCCCATATCGTACAGGAATTTACACCAGAAACGCGAGTACAACAAGTGGCCCGTTGCATGCTCAGAACCTCCGATATACAAATCCACCTGGTTCCAGTAATCTGCTTTTTCTTTCGAAACGAATTCCTGCTCATTATGCGGATCCATGTAACGCAGGAAGTAGAATGAACTTCCGGCCCAACCCGGCATGGTGTTGTATTCCATGCGGTCGCCTTCGGAGTATTTCCACGCACTTTTTTCAGCACGTGCCAATGGCGGTTCGCCGTCTTCTGTCGGCAAATATTTATCTACTTCCGGTAATTCGATCGGCAGATGTGCATCGTCAACCAAATATGGAATGTCGTTCTTATAATAAACCGGGAAAGGTTCGCCCCAATAGCGCTGACGGGAGAAAATCGCATCGCGCAGTCGATAGTTGGTTTTTCCTTTTCCTAAGCCTTGTTCTTCAATTTTTGCAATCGCAGCTTTCATGGCTTCTTTTACAGAAAGTCCGCTTAGAAAACCGGAGTCAGTAATCGTTCCTTCTTTCTCGGAATAAGCTCCTTCGGAAATATCGATGTTCTCAAAGATGTTTTTGATCGGAATATTGAAATGTTTCGCAAAATCCCAATCGCGCTGATCGCCACAAGGAACGGCCATAACCGCACCTGTTCCATAGGAAGCCAATACGTAATCTCCGATCCAAACCGGAATTTTCTCTCCCGAAAACGGGTGAATGGCATACGCTCCGGTAAACTGACCCGTTATGTTTTTCACATCAGCCTGTCTGTCGCGCTCCGATTTCAGGGAAGCAGCAGTTTTGTATGCTTCAATTGCATCCTTGTATTCTGCAGTTGTGATTTCGTCAACTAAGGGATGTTCCGGTGCCAAAACCATGAACGAAACCCCAAAGATTGTATCAGGTCGGGTAGTGAATACTTCGAT
>CAMPIU010000260.1 GCA_946886545.1 uncultured Flavobacteriales bacterium
ATAGACCAGTTCTTTTTGTTTCAAGGTCAATTTATTCCAGCTTGGAACCTCAAAACGGAGGATTTGAACATCTGCAAATCGTTCCACATTGGTTTCCATTGGTTGCGAATTTTCCTCTGTTGATTCTTCGTTGCCTCCGCAAGCAGCTGATAAAGCCAAAAGGGAAGAAAAAGCGATCATATTTTGTAGTTTCATATCATTGATTATCTGTTTGAAGTTAAACAAATATTCTGAATTTTGGATTGTGGTGTAAACATGTAGGGGCGAAAAATTTTTCACCCCTACATGTTTTTTTATCATATTTTAATCATGCGGAACATAACACTCACCGGCTGTAATAGCAACTGGAATCGTGTTTTCTTTGGGAACGATCGGGCAGGAATAGCGATCTGAATAGGCGCAGTAGGGATGATAGGAAGTGTTGAAATCCAGCTTTACTTTTTTAGCCTTTTTATTGAAATAGCAATCCAGGTATTTTCCTGCTCCATAAGTGGAAATGCCTGTTGTAGCGTCTTTGAATGGCACGAAATAATAGTTCTTGTATTCCTTCTTTCCGGCAAGATCCAAATTCTGATAGACATTCAATTTACACAAAGTGTCGTTGACTTTAAAAGAGAGGTAGCCCATTTTCCGGTAATAAACCGTGCGCTCTGTCGACATGGGCATCACAAAAGCCGGTCCTACTTCTTTCACAAAGTCGGCTTCTATAATGAAGGAAGTGCTTACCGGGAAAAAACAGATCTCAGGATGAATTTTTCGTTCCTCTTCATTCAATACTTTATATAGGAACTCATTCTCGTGTTTAGCGCGCTCTTTGCTTAAGCTGTCCGCATAATTGTTTTGCGCAAAGGAACAGTCCGCACAAAATAAGCTTACCAGAACAAATACTAGTGATTTCATCTGCTCCCGAATAATGAACTTCCAATCCGAACGATGTTGCTGCCTTCTTCAATGGCCAGCTTATAATCTCCGCTCATTCCCATGGAAAGCACTTTGAAATCCGGATTGTATTTGAAATAATTGCTTTTCAGAATGGCGAAATAGTTGTGCAGGTTCCGGAATTCGTCGCGGATTTGTCCTTCATCTTCTACAAAACTTGCCATACCCATTAATCCGGCAATAGAAACGTGGTTCATCTCAATAAATTCCCTGCTTTGTAGTATTTCTTCCGCTTCTTCGAATGAAAGTCCGAATTTGGTTTCTTCCTGAGCAATGTGGAACTGAAGCAAACATGGAATCACGCGATTATTCTTTTCACCTTGCTTATTAATCTCCTGGAGCAATTTGAAACTGTCTACAGAATGGATCAGGGAAACGAAGGGTGCAATGTATTTTACTTTGTTGCTTTGCAAATGCCCGATTAAATGCCACTCGATGTCCTTTGGGAGGATTTCCCATTTGTCAACCATTTCCTGGACTTTATTCTCTCCGAAAATGCGTTGCCCCGCATCATATGCTTCCTGAATAAGGGTTGCAGGTTTTGTTTTTGAAACTGCGACCAAAACCACCTCTTCGGGCAATTCTTCTTTTAATAAATAGATTCGATCTGCTAAGGACATATTCTATTCGTTGATACTGTAAATGGTTAGTCCGCTGCGCATTTTTGGCTCCACCCAGGTAGATTTGGGAGGCATAATTCCGCCTTGGTCAGCAACTTCTTTTACTTCGTTGATGGAAGCCGGATATAAGAGAAAGCCGACTTTAAAATCGTCTTTTCTTACAAGGTCTACCACTTTTTTTAATTCTCTCGTTCCAGGAATAAAATCAATTTCCTTACTGGTTTTCAAATCTTCAATTCCCAAAATTGGGTTTAGAATGTAGTCCGTTAGAATTTGAGCATCCAATTGTTTTACCACGTCTTTCACGGATGTGATGGCTTCTTTTGCCTTGAAAGAGTAAGCTTCTTTTCCGAGTAAACAGACAATTTCGTGTGGCTGAAGCGGTCTGCGGGCTTTTTTAAGCTCTTCAATTTCAAAGTGTGCTTTGCAGGCTTTCAGAAAATCTTCCGGAGACAAGCCGTTCAGGTGTTTTACCAATCGCTGGAACTCTAAAATTTCCAACTTCTGCTCATCGATCAAATAGGCCAAAAAGTAATCCTGATTTGGGAATTGTGGCTGTTTGTTCTTGACGATAGTATCTTTCAATCGGGCAGAGGAGGCTGAACGGTGATGGCCGTCTGCGATATACAATTGGTTAAGATTTGCATAGATAGAAATCAGTTTCGGATCCTTTCGTGCATCAATTACCCAAAGTTCATGTTTGATCTTGTCTGTTGTTGAAAATTCGTACTCCGGTCTCGTTTTGGTTACTTTATCGAAGTACTTATCCAATTCCGGTAAATGCTTATGCGCTAAAAGAACCGGTTCGGCATTGAACCCGGTAATGTTCAGATAATTGGTAAACATTGACTCGCGCGAAGTAATCGTTGCCTCGTGCTTTTTAATAAGATCATTTTTATACTCTTCAATACTTACTCCGGCAATTACTCCGGTAAATTGATGTGTTCCTTTTGTTTGCCTGTAAATGTAAAATGATTCTTCCGTATCCTGGATCAAAATTCCCTGGTCAATGAACGAATCATAGCGTGTTTTAACTGCTTCAAAACGTTCCACGGAATTTGCTTTCGACTGGTGTTCTTTGTCGCCTTCCGGATGAATGATGTGCAGAAAGGTATAAGGATTTTCGTCCAGCTTTGCACGTAAGATGTGCTTGCGGTAGGCTGCAAGAGGTCGTGTTGATACCAATTGAGCTTTATCTCTGGTTGGACGAATTGCCTTAAAAGGGTGAATTACAGACATTTATTTTTGAGTATCTAAGCAGGAACTTGCACTCCAAACTGTTTAACAATTAAGTCTGCTAATTCTAAGCCGATGCGATCCTGGGCTTCGTTTGTTGCAGCGCCGATATGTGGAGTAGTTCCGATTTTTTCATTGTTCAACAGATCTGCTCTTGGATTCGGTTCGTTTTCAAAAACGTCTAATCCTGCATAGGCTACTTTACCTTCTGCAATAGCTTCCAGTAATGCAGATTCGTCTACAACGCCTCCGCGGGCAGCATTTACAAGAATTACACCTCTTTTCATAAGGTCGAATTCTGCTTTTTTAATAACGGCCGAACCATCTGCTTGTTTTGGAATGTGCAGAGAAATGAAATCAGCTGCTTTTAATGCACTGTTCAAATCGTTGGTAGATTGGAGTGGTACTCTGATTTCTCCGATTCCCTGAATCTCACCTAAAGAAATTTCGGTGTTTATTTCGTGATTGTTCACGGCAATCACCTTCATTCCACAACCCAATGCATAGCTTGCAACAGATTGCCCGATCCGGCCAAAACCGATAATAGCAATGGTTTTTCCACGTAATTCAATTCCTTTTCCGTATTTCTTTTTCAATGCCGAAAAATCACCGGTTTCCATTTGCTTGAACGAATCATGCAATGAACGGGCTCCTGCAAACAAATGTCCCATTACCAATTCGGCAACGGATTGAGAAGAAGAAGCCGGAGTATTGATAACGATCAATCCTTTTTCACGTGCATAAGTTACATCAATATTGTCCATTCCAACACCACCTCTGCCAAGTAATTTTAAACCCGGACAAGAATCGATTACAATTTGTCTGATAGTAGTAGCACTTCTAACCAGAATGATCTCAATGTTGTTTGTATTTACATAGTCGATCAGCTTATCCTGGTCTACTTTATCTGTGATTACTGTATAGCCGGCTTTTTCAAGAGCAACTTTTCCTTCGTTGGAGATACCGTCGTTTGCTAAAATTTTCATTATCCGTGTTTTTTAGAGAAATCGTTCATAACATCAACCAATACCTGAACACTTTCCAATTCAAGTGCATTATACATAGAAGCTCTGTATCCTCCAACACTTCTGTGCCCGTTCAAACCGATAATTCCTGCTGCTTTCCATGCTGCGTCGAATTCGTCTTTCAAAGCATCATTGGTCAATAGGAAATTGACATTCATTTCAGAACGGTCTTCTACAGCTGCCGTACCTTTGAATAATGGATTCGCATCAATTTCGGAATAGATCATTTTTGCTTTAGCCTGGTTTTTCAATGCCATTTTTGAAACCCCGCCGTTTGCCATCAAATCCTGTAAGTTTAACATGGCAACATAAACAGAGAATACCGGTGGAGTATTGTACATGGAATCTTTTTCGGCATGTACCTTCAAATCCAGATAACTTGGCATGAAGGGAGAAGTTGATTTTCCAAGTACATCTTTCTTCACGATGTATAAAGTAGCTCCCGCAGGACCTAAATTTTTCTGTGCACCTGCGTAAATCAGGTCAAAATCGGAAACATTGATCTCCTTAGAGAAAATATCCGAAGACATATCACATACTAATGGCAAATCTGTTTTAGGGAAATCTTTGAACTGTGTACCGAAAATGGTGTTGTTTGAAGTGAAGTGAATATAGTCTGCGTCAGTTGGAATTTGAAGATTCTTAGGAATGTAACTGAAGTTTTTATCTTCCGAAGAAGCAAATACATTCACATCAACACCAACTTTCTTAGCTTCTTTGATGGCTCCTGAAGCCCAGGTCCCTGTATTGATATATCCCGCTTTCTTCGTTGAGCGCATCATATTCAAAGCTGCAATAGTAAATCCAAGGGTAGCTCCGCCTTGTAGATAAAGCACTTCGTAATCATCAGAAATGTTTAATGCTTTTTTTACTAATTCACGTGCATCGTGCATTACAGCTTCGTAGTCCTTACTTCTGTGTGAAACTTCAAGAATGGACAATCCGTTGAAATCCAATACGGCATCTGAAGCTTTTTTAAATACGTCTTGCGGAAGAATACATGGTCCTGCGCCAAAATTGTGTTTTTTCATTTGTTCTTTTTTGAATCCTGATTCGCTGCGGCAACCTCAGGGTTGATATTTTGCTCTCTCTTTTGAAGTACACAAATTTCGAGATTTTTGAACTAACAGAGAAGTGTTTTGATTAAAATCTTTTCACAAAAAAAGACACG
>CAMPIU010000261.1 GCA_946886545.1 uncultured Flavobacteriales bacterium
CGAGATTCCTCTACGTCTCGTGGGCTCGAGATGTGTATAAGAGACAGGTATACGCCATCCCATCTACCGGAGCAGAACCTTCCAAAACACCATAGGTCACTCGTAAGGTGGAGTTTGCATCCGGCCAGTTTTTTCCGTCAGGGAACATTTTTAATTTCCCTTCTACAAAATCTTTCAGCAAGGCATCCATTTCGAGATTGTAATCATTTGATCCTGCAGCAATTTCATTACGCATCAATGAGAAGCTTTCAACAAACAATTTGTATCCGGGATCTTTTGCCAGTTTCGAAAATGACTTTTCCGTTAACTTGTTCAAGAAGGCCACATACTTTTCCTTGTTTACAAGGATTGATTTTGAATAAATTGCTTCCGAAAGTTTCGGATTATTTAAAGACGGAATCGCAAATCGCTTGTCCAGGTAATTTTTGAATGCCGGAGTAAGCACATCAAAGATTCCCTTATCAACGTTTACATCGTAATTCTTGAAGAAATTATCTGCGCCTTTGATCAATGCCTGGACTTTTGCATCCAGTTCATTGTTCGCCCGGTATTTTCCATAGTTCCGCTCCAGGTCCTCCATTCCTCTTGCCAGGCGGAAATACTCCGGACCAACGAAAAGGTATTCTACAAACAGGGTGTAATTAAACTCATAAACTCCTTTCTCTTCCACCAACTTATTCATCCGGTCGATCAAAGGTGCATAGCGGTTCCATTCATCTTTTGAGTTTGCTTTTGCAATGTATTCCGCTTCGAACTTCTTCTTTAAGGAAACGGCATCCAATTGTTTCAATCCGTCAATCTGACCGATATATTTTTTCCATGCATTTGCAATACGAGCTTGTTTTGCCATGTATTGAATGCGGGTTAAATCAGATTTGGTCATTGCCTCATTGATCACGGCCAAACTTTTCGTACGCATATCGATTTCCATTGGTCTTTGTTTCTCGATATAATACTTCAGGTTTCCGGATGTTAAATGCTGTTCGGTTTGCCCCGGAAAACCATAAACCATTGTGAAATCTCCTTTTTTTCTATCGTTGAAAGCAATTTTCAGATGTTTAATCGGAGTATATGGCACATTTTCGGTGCTATAGTCGGCCGGTTTATTATCTTTTCCTGCATAGACGCGAAAAACAGAGAAATCGCCCGTATGTCTTGGCCAAACCCAGTTATCCGTATCCCCGCCAAACTTTCCGATAGAACTTGGAGGAGCACCAACCAAACGTACATCTTTAAAAACCTCCTTCACCATCAGGTAAAAGCTGTTGCCATAATCAAAAGCCTGAACATCTGCCTGATAATGCGTTCCTCTTGTTGCATCCTCGATGAGTTTCTTCATATTTCTTTTCAGAACTTCACCGATCTTATTTCCATCTTCCAACCCCTGGATTCCAAACATCATTGCCTCGGTAACATCTTCAATCCGAACAATTCTGGTAGCAGTATATCCGGCATTCGGAAGTTCATCACTGAATTGTTTCGCCCAAAAACCATTTTTCAGGTAATCGTGCTCTGTTGATGAATGCCTTTGAACCGCATCCAAGCCACAGTGGTGATTGGTTAATAACAATCCCTTTTCCGAAACCAATTCTGCCGTACATCCACCATTAAAATGCATAATTGCATCTTTCAGGGAACCATTGTTTACAGAATAGATATCTGCAGCTGAAAGTTTCATTCCTTTTGCCTTCATATCAGATTCAAAAGCCTGAAGCAACGAAGGAATAAGCATTCCCTCTTCTGCATGAAGAGCAAAGCTTAGAAACACTATAAAACCAACCAAACAATTTTTCATATTCACAATTTTGGTCAAATATACCAATACCCTGCCAAAACAAGTTGTTCAATTCAACCCTTTTTCGCATTTTTGCTTTGTGGAATTTATCAGTTTAATCTTTCGACTGGGAGTCATTTTAGCGATTTTCAGTTTCATTTGGGGAATTTTAAAATTCGGTTTTGTATTGCTTCGCGGTGGTATCCCCATGTCCTACCCGCTGGGATTGGCTTTTAAAACTATCCAGTACTTGCTTATTGCAGATGTGGCTATTCTTTTCTGCACGGATAACCCCAATGGAAATTTGTCCACCTCCATTACTACGGGCCTCATTTTATTGATGTATTTCATCGGAAAGGTCCAAAACATGCAATTCAAAGCGATGATGTCGATTCAAATTCAGGGAAGAAGTCTGACTGAAGGTCCTAAACCCAAGATGAGTCTTGAATTTGGAATTGTTGCCTTGGCAATGGCAGTATTCGGTTTCCTTTTATGGAGACCTGAATTTGCGGCGAACGCCATTTCCAACTGGTTTTATAAGAGTATTATTGATATTGAGAGCACACCAATTTTCGGGTTCATCTTCAAGATTGTCGGATTCTTCTTTACTATCGGGATGTTACTGCGCATGCTGAATGCTTTGAGCGTGATCTTTTCCGGCAGGGCCTTCGGGAGAAACCAGGACAACGATCAAAATCCAAACCACCGTAACGATCGCCGGGATAATGATTTCGACGATTACGAGGAGGTGGAGTAGGATCGCTCAAAATTAATGACCACAAAGAACACCAGGAGAATCGGTGTCATTCAATCTGCACCTTCGGTGGAGCTCCTTTTTTTATAAACCGCAAAGAAAAGAAGGTCGCAAAGTTTTATCCATATCCTCCGTACTATTCTACCTCCATGTCACGTCTTTCAGATTACACTCCGTCTTCACCAGCAGCGCTGGCTTTTCTTTGTGGTTCAATTATCCTCATGAAGGACGAGGAGGACGAGTTTCTATATGTCAATCCGACAAAAAATCTCTGAAGTTGGGGATAAATTATATTCTTTTCAGGAGATCCAGGATTTGAGGCACCAATAATTGATTCCCGTCATTGTAGATGATGTAGTTGGTCAGTTTCATTTTTTCTTCCTCCGACAGTTGAGCATCAAACCTGGCCTGAACCTGTTCGTCAGTCAACTGGTCCCGTTCCTTAATCCGCTGCATCCGGACTTCTTCAGGTGCGCTCACTAAAATAACCCCGTCAAACAGTTTGTAGCTTCCGGTTTCAAATAACAGGGCCGATTCCTGGAACACAAGGGGAGTATTTTGTTGGTTTTTCCAATTTTGAAAATCTGCTCTTACAGCCGGATGCACCAAATTGTTCATGTCCGTTCTTTTTGAATCATCCCTGAAAATCTGAGCAGCAATAAAGGGACGGTTTAAATTTGAATTGAGGTACGCTTCTTCTCCGAAGAGCTCTTTCAAGCCTGCAATCAATGATTGATCCTCATGCATGAGTTCTTTTGCCCGCTGGTCAGATGAATACACAGGATATCCCATCAATTGCAAGATCCGGGACACAATTGACTTTCCGGAACCGATTCCTCCTGTTATACCGATTGTTTTTGGCATAAAAAAATCCCCTTGGCTAAACCGAGGGGATACGAATTAAATTTCTTCTACTTCAATAATATTGAATGGTAAGCTGATAATTGCCTGGTAATCTTGTCCAGCCTCTTCCATGTCTTCATCATCCTCCTCAAAAAACCAGTTCACTACAACTTTGGTTTTGGAACCGGAAATAGCTTCCAGTTTTTTAAATAAGTCCAAAATGCACTTGGAAGAAGAGGTATTAAAATATTCCAGTTTCACATCAACAGATGTTTCTCCGATAGGATCTTTTCCATAGGAGTCAATCCAATCATTCAAGGGTTTGTAAAATTCCACTGAGTTTTCAGGAATAGAACGACCTTTCAACTCAAGTTTTCCAGTAGCGGCATCAAAATGGATCGAAGGTGTTTTTGCTGATCCTTCTAGGTGTAAATTTTCCATATTCTTAATTAATCGATTTTTATGTTCAAACAGAAAAAACTATTTACATCATTTATAGGTAGAAACTGGTATTCCAGTTTATTCCCTGATTTTCTTGCAATATCAATCATTCCAAGACCTGCTGTTCCTTTCTCCGATAGAGTTCCGTTGCTCAGCACTTCCTGATAATATTTTTTTAATTCATCTTTATCCATTCCATTGATCGTATCCAAACGCTTTTCCAAATCCACAGCGCTTTCTTTATCAATGTAGTTTCCGGTTCTAATAACAAAATGATCATCCTTCTTCGCAATCATAAATAAGGCAGATTTCACCTCAATCCGTGTCATGTTCCGGTCTTGTTCTTCATTGGAATCGATATGGTGATACAGATTTTGCAGACACTCTACCAACACATTGAAAACTTTCTTCTTCAATTTAGGAGACTCGTCCATGTAATCCATTTTAGATTCCATAATTGAAAGCACAGATGATAATAATTCCGAAGTAACGACACCTTTAAACGATAACAAGATATTTTCTCGTTCCATTGTTTGGTATAGTTCGTAGATATCGTTTTTTATCATTGTTAGTTTTCGAAGTGCAACAAATATAATAATCCTATCGAACTAAATTTGCTATTCGACGAAAAAAATGAGCAGATGGTAGAATTCTTCATTGGGATTCATTAACTGAGTACCTGCCCAACTTTCAGCCTCAAAAACCCTTGTGATTCGTACAAGTTTTTGTACTTTTGCAACAATGATGCATTTAGACAAGCAAAAGGAATGGTTTTCAACATGGTTTGACTCCCCATTCTATCATGTATTATACGATGAGCGAAACGAGAAGGAAGCCAACGAATTTTTAAATAAGCTGGTACAATTACTCAAGCCTGAACCAGGAGCAAGTGCTTTGGATCTTGCCTGTGGTGCAGGAAGGCATTCCAGGGCTTTAGCATCACACGGGCTCAAAGTTTCGGGTTGCGACTTGTCTCCCAACAGCATTGAAGAGGCAAAAAAACATTCCGATCCGAACCTTACTTTTTTCGTGCACGACATGCGTGAAAAACTGGATGATCAGTATCAATACATTTTTAACCTGTTTACAAGCTTCGGATACTTTGAAGACATGAGTCAGAATGCACTGGTTTTAAAAAGCGTTCACAATGCACTTATTG
>CAMPIU010000262.1 GCA_946886545.1 uncultured Flavobacteriales bacterium
ATCCTAAAGTTATTGAAGCTCTCAAAACAGGAAAAACAATTCTTTATCCTTCCGATACGATTTGGGGACTTGGCTGCGATGCTACGAATGAAGAAGCTTGCCAGCGGATCCTAAAAATCAAAGAACGACCTGAAAATAAAAGCTTTATACTTTTGGTCGACAGTTTTCAAATGATTGAAAAATACATTCCTGAATTTCCCGCTGTATGTTATGATCTGGTCGATTTGTCAGACAAACCTTTAACAATCGTTTACCCAAATGCACAAGGATTGGCGCCGAGTGTAATTGCACAAGACGGTTCTGTTGGAATCCGACTGACAAAAGATCCTCTTTGCCTTTCATTGATAAGAAGTATCCGAAAACCAATTGTTTCTACCTCTGCAAACATCTCAGGTTCTTCATTTCCAACCAATTTCAGCAGTATAGATCCGAAGATCAAAGAACAGGTGGATGCAATTGTGGAAGCTCGTATCAATGAGCAGCTTACTGCTCCGTCACAGATCATAAAAATCGGATTAGACAGTTCAATACAAGTTATCAGAAGCTGATTATCCTAAAATCAGTAACTTTGCCTCCGCATGCAAACAGAAAATTTCGCACATAAACTCAAACACCCTGTGTTTAAGGTTGTTTCTCAAATCATTTCAGAAAAAGGCTTGGAAGCTTATGTTATTGGTGGATTTGTGCGTGATTTACTATTGGAAAGATCTTCCAAAGACATTGATATTGTCGTTATTGGAAATGGAATGGAATTGGCCCAGGCCGCCGGAGATAAGCTTCGGGTGAAGCGTGTCAACCTGTTTAAGAATTTCGGTACGGCACAATTCAACTACAAAGATCTGGATGTGGAATTTGTGGGTGCAAGAAAAGAATCTTATCAAAGAGATTCCAGAAAACCCATTGTTGAAGACGGAACATTGAGTGACGATCAAAAAAGAAGAGATTTCACAATTAATGCACTCGCGCTCGATCTTAGAGCAGAGACATTCGGAAACCTGATTGATCCTTTCAACGGATTAGCAGACCTGGAAAAAGGAATTCTTCGAACACCATTGGATCCTGACACAACCTATTCAGACGATCCTTTAAGAATGATGCGGGCCATCCGTTTTGCTACTCAGCTCGATTTTCAAATTGAAGTACGGAGTTTAAAATCGATCCTGGAAAATGCAGCGAGGTTAGAGATTATCTCGAAAGAACGCATTGTAGATGAACTCAATAAAATTATTCTTGCGGAAAAACCTTCCCGAGGATTCGAGTTATTAAATTCAACGAAGCTCCTCCATCAGTTTTTCCCTGAAATGATTGCACTTCATGGAGTTGAAACCAGGGATGGCAAAAGTCATAAAGACAACTTCTATCATACCTTGGAAGTATTGGATAATGTTGCTCTTAACTCAGATGATTTGTGGTTAAGATGGAGCGCCATTCTGCACGATATAGCAAAACCTCCGACAAAAAGATTTGACACACAAGTTGGCTGGACATTCCACGGACACGAAGAATTAGGAGCAAGAATGGTTCCTAAAATATTCTCCCGCTTAAGACTTCCCTTGGATGCGAAAATGAAATACGTCCAAAAAATGGTTCGGCTTCATTTAAGACCGATTTCCCTGGTGAAGAACAACGTTACGGATTCAGCGATCAGACGACTGCTTTTTGAGGCCGGAGATGATATCGATGATCTGATGACTTTGTGCAACGCCGATATCACTTCCAAAAATGAATTCAAAGTAAAGAAATACAAGAAAAACTTTGAATTGGTAATAGAGAAATTAAAAGCTGTAGAAGAAAAAGACCACGTCCGGAATTTTCAGCCACCGATTTCCGGGGAACTGATTATGTCAACCTTCAATATTGGACCTTCAAGTGAAATTGGTATCATAAAAACCCGGATAAAAGAAGCGATTCTGGAAGGTGAAATTCCAAATGATTTCGAAACGGCAAAGAAATTGATGCTGAAAATCGGAGAAGAACTCGGTTTGAAAGTTCAAAAAATGGAGAATGGAGAATTTAAAAATTGAAAAGACGGAAAACATTATATAGTTCAATTCTACTTCTCAATTTTCAATTTTCAATTTTACCTTTTCAATTAACATTATCTTTGTAAAAAAAACAACTGCATGGGAGCGCTTAAATTTCGCGTGTTATTAGATTCTGAAAAAGACCAGGAAATTTTTAGAGACATTCTTATTAACGAAGATGACAATTTCGAGTCGTTCTATCGTGCAATATTGAATTCCTTTAATTTTGAAGGAAAAGAAATAGGCTCATTCTTCATGTCGAATGATGAATGGGACAAAGGACATGAGATCAGCCTTATGGATATGAGTTATTCGGATGAAGACCCGGAAATAACCAGCGTCATGTCCGAAGCAAAACTGAATGATTTCATGGAAGCTCCGGATCAAAAGATCATTCTTGTTTACGATTTCCTGAGAATGTGGATCTTCTTGATAGAATTACAAGAGCGTACAAACGAAACATTGGACAAACCCAAAATTGCACTGGCAGTTGGAACTGCACCGCCAGAAGATTCCAAAATGATCCAGGATGATGCTTTTTACGGAGATGAAGACGATGAGGATCTAAATGAATTTGATGAGGATTTCGGAGACGGGTATGATGAAGACGACCTTTCCGGATATGAAGAATACGAATATTAATTTTTAAATTGAAAATGTATAATTGAGAATTGAAAAGGATTTCAATAAATCAAAACTTTTCAATTTTCCATTTTCAATTGTCAATTCAAAAGAATGAGCACAGAAAAAAAGTTTGGAGATCCGATCGGACTCGCAATTAAAGAATACGCAGATAAAAGACGTCCGGAAGATATTATTGTTTCCTCCGACATTTGTGAAGACGATATTATTCCCCTGGAAGTACTTTTCAGAAAATACGATGAAATGCCTGCAATTGAGCAAAAAGCGCTTTCATTGGCAAGAGGACATGTCCTGGATGTTGGTGCCGGAGCAGGAATCCATGCAACTTATTTACAGGACCTTGGTTTTAAAGTCGACTGTATCGATATCTCGGAAGGAGCTGTTGAATATTTGAAAAGCAACGATCTGAACGCCGAACGAATCAATTTCTTTTCCTTAACCGGAAAAAAATACGATACCATCCTTATGCTTATGAACGGAATTGGTATTGCCGGTAAATTATCCAACCTCGAAACAACATTGGAACACGCTAAATCGTTGTTGAATCCCGGCGGGAAAATTTTATGTGATTCATCCGATATACATTCTTTGTATGAAGATGAAGATGGTTCTCTTTGGATTGATTTGAATACAGAGTATTACGGAAATTTCCGTTTCCAGATGAAATACAAAAAGCAAAAAGGACCATGGTTTGACTGGCTTTATGTAGACTTTGACAATTTATTCAAAGCAGCCAAAAATGTTGGTTTAAAAGCAATTCGTGTGCTTGAGGAAGACGATCATTATCTTGCAGAATTAACCTTAGAAAAATAACATGCACTTTATTACCTGGATCTTTTTATTAATATCAGGTTTTGTTTTCGGACAAAATAATTCCCTATTGTACCAGGTTAAAGGAAAAGACAAAAAGGTGTCTTACCTCTTTGGAACAATACACATGATCCCTGATTCACTCTACTATTTTCCGGGTAAACTGGACAAGATCATTTCAAAATCCGATGAAGTTGTTTTAGAGATCTCCAATCTTTCGGACCAAAGTTCCATGATGAAACTCCTGGTGCTTGATTCCGGTTCCTGTTTCGACATTTTCACCCCGCAACAAAAAGATTCTGTACTGAATTGGGGATCGGAACTATTAGGTATTAAACCGGAACAATTCGAAAAAGGATTTGAAAAAAGAAAACCCTTTACCCTTTTGCAGCTGAGTTTTCAAAAAATGATCTCCGGAAAAATCCGGATGGTGGATCTGGAAATCGAATCGAAAGCACAACAAGACAAAATTCCTGTAAGCGGATTGGAAACAATAGAATATCAATTAAACATTTTTGATCAGATGCCACCGGAAGAATTGGCAAACTTCATAATGGAAACAGTGAGACATCCCGATGAAGGTGAAAAAACATTCCGGCAAATGGTCCAATATTATTACAAACAAGACCTGGAAGGTTTGGCGAAGCTTATTTCGGACAGTGATGAATTGGGAAGTTCGGCGGAAGAGCTTTTAGATAAACGAAATCATAACTGGATCCCGAAAATGGAAACCATGATGAGTTCAAAATCCTGCTTTTTTGCTGTAGGTGCCGGACATCTCGGTGGACCGAACGGGGTAATCGAATTGCTCCGTAAAAAAGGCTATGAAGTAACTCCTGTTAAATATTAATATGCGAAATCTCTTATTCATTTTGCTTGCTGGTGCACTTACCTTTGCTTGTAATACATACTCGGAAGAAGAAAAATCCCAATTCATTTCAGAAGCAGAAAATTATGCAAAGAAACATCACTGGAACTATGTAGTTCTGGATGGAGGACTTGTTGTAGAAATCCTGGAAAAAGGGACCGGAACCGAAAAAATTCAAAGCGGAAGTGAAATTGAAGTCTCGTATAAAGGAACGTTAACCAACGGACAGAAATTCGATATCACAGAACCGGGAAAACCCCTTCAGTCAAATTTAAAGGGGCTAATCGGCGGATTTCAGTTGGGTTTACTGAACCAGGTTGCAGGCACTAAATTACGTATGGTTGTTCCACCACATTTGGGATATGGTGATGATGCTTTGGATAAAATACCCGCTAATTCGACGCTGGTTTTTGAGATTTCGGTAGAAAGCGTGTATTAAATTTGCTAAACTCATAACGGAAATTAAGCCCGGTATTACTGCTAAGATTAGAAATTGTTTTTCCTCCGTTAAACTGCAGGGCCAAACCAACATTTAATTCAACTCCGATTCTCATTCTTTTCAGCACCTTGTTTTTCTTAGATAAAGAAATACTGAATTCTAGAGGAACTCGTACAATCATTA
>CAMPIU010000263.1 GCA_946886545.1 uncultured Flavobacteriales bacterium
CTGTTTCCGTTATTTACAGAAATTACTCCAAAGGTTATTATTCGTTCTACAACAACGGGTTCTCAGAAGGAAGCAATACGCAGAATGAAACGGGGTTATTCTCCGGAATCAAGGTGAAACTGGCTCCGGCATGGTCTGTCAGTTCCTATGTAGATTTCTTTCGTTTCCCCTGGTTAAAATACCAGGTTGATGCTCCTTCAAAAGGATATGAATTTTTAGTTCAGCCGACCTACAAACCAAATAAAGTCTTCGAATTGTATGCCCGTTTCAGACAGCAGTCACGACAAAAGAATTCAAGAGATACAGACGGCAGTATCACAGAAATAGAAAATATCCTTCAGAATAATTACCGTTTAAACCTGACATATAAAGTATTGGAAAGTTTCACATTGAAAAGCAGATTGGAATACGTAACCATCAATCGAAAAAGCAATGTTCCGGAAGACGGATGGATCTTCACCCAGGACTTTTTGTTCAAGCCTAAGAATCTGCCCTTCGACCTGACACTGCGTTATGCCCTATTCGACACCGATAGCTATGACACCCGTATTTACACCTTTGAAAACAATGCACTTTACGTATTCTCAATTCCGGCCTATTATTACCAGGGATCACGAGCGTATGCCTTAATTCGTTTTTCCTTCCTAAGACATTGCGACCTGTGGATCCGTTACGGAACTTTCCTGTACTCGAACAGAACCGTTTTGAGTTCCGGTCCGGAAGAGATTAAGGGGTCCAGGAAATCGGATATTACGGTGCAGTTGCGGGTGAGTTTTTAAGAAAGGGAAAAAAAATCACTCCGACTTATTCCACCTTCATGCGAATCAACCTGCTATTAATCCCCGGAGGAAGCCAACCGTTCTGTATTGAGATTCGCAGGTAATAAGTTCCCTTTTTCTCAGGAACATGAAATATTGTATTCGTCTTAAATACTTTTTTAATCGTTAAGCCATTTAATAACAGTTTCTTTTCCTCACCTGCCATTTCCTCCTCATGGAACAGGCAAAAAACCAAACAATCCTGATAAGCTTTGTTTTTACCGAAAGTAATTGGTTTCGCGTAGTTGTTTATAATCATCAACGGAAGCTTAACTTGCTCACCAGCTTTGAAGGTGTATCGTGATTCGGGAGTAGTTATATTGATTTTAGCATACGAACGAAAATTGTCAATCAAGATGTATTGAACCTTTTCTTTAAATGTATTAAAAGAATAAACATTTTCTCCGCTCAGTTCCCAGTTCGGGACGTAAGCAATTCTCTTCCCCGAAAGTTTTTCTTCTATACTCCACATATCGTATTGATTTCGTCGGTATTGGACATTATTTAGTGATAAAGAAACATTCTTTGTATAGAAACTATACTTGGAAGCCTTTTGATAAGAGTTTGCAAAAACAACCGGGGTATCACCAACTTTTTCCTCAATACGCATTGCCCAGGCTCTCCAGCCATAAAATTCAGGTATCAATTCACTTCCCACTGTCGGAACAAGATCAAAAGCCAGGTTTATTCTAATAAATAAAAATAAAGTACATGAAATTACCGAAAGCCTTATCATCCATTTTTTTAAACTATCTGTTGAAGTTATATGATTATAGCTCAAAACAAGTATCGGAACAAAAGCTGCAACTGTCCAATTTGCTTCCACCGATGCATTCAGAGTAGAAAAAAGGAAAAAGACCATAAAACCGACAAATGTATACTTTAATGCTTTGTCTGTAAGGTTCTGTATACGGGAACGAAATGCTGTATAAAAAAGTACCAAGCTTGTAAGTGGTCCGGCAATCATCAACTGTCCCATAATAAACACAAGAGTATCCATTGGTTTATAAGGATCTTGTGATTTCGTCAAGACATGATATTGATAGGAAGGATAATCATTGTTGATCTGCCAGAGAATGTGTGGAAGATATGTAAGAAGAGATACTAAAACAATCAGGTAAAATTGTTTGTTTTTGAATACGTGAAGATTGGAAAGCAAGGTGAAAAACAGAATCAGCAAAGCGTGGTATTTACAATAAAGCAAGGCTGAAATAGTGAGTCCCAGCAAAAGTGCATTTGTAAAACCGGCATTCTCCGACCAACGTTTGTAAAGCAGGAAAAATACAGATGTAAAAAAAAGCAATGGTGCGTCAGGGACAGCAATGAACCCGTAAACTTGCAAACAACTGACAGAGCAGGCAATGAGAAAAAACAAGGGGAAATTGCGACGATTGGTTAACAAAAAAGTAAACCAGATAAAACCGGTCCCCATCAATACAACTAGTAATCTTACCCCGAATTCATTCTGAAAAATGCCATACCCCGCTTTAATTAAAAGTGCTATAGCCGGTGGATGATCGAAATATCCATAATCCAAGTTCCTGGAATACATCCAGTAATAGGCTTCGTCATTTGCCAAACCGGTGAACGCAGCCTGAATGAGATTGACGATCATCCAACAAAATAATAATGCAAGATTGCATAAGGTACTGTGGTTCCTGTAATACTCTTTGATGGTACTGAAAAATGTTTTCATTCGGTGGATGAAGATAGTTTTTATATCAATGTAAGCGTTTTAAAACCTATAGAATAAAAAATCGAGAAAGCCCCATTGCATTTAACAACCTTTACCACACTTTAACATCAACGGGTTTTTATGTTGAATGTGCTCTCGTAACTTGCAGATACAACATTAAAAAATCAGTGATATGAACAAGAGGATCGCCATTTTGGCAACAGACGGATTTGAGGAGAGTGAGCTTCAATCACCAAAGGAAGCAATTGAAAAACAAGGCTGGCGTGCGGAAATTGTGAGTCTGAAGGGCGGCACAATCAAAGCCTGGGCTAAAAATGACTGGGGAAAAGAATATCCTGTCGATAACATTGTGGATGATGTGAAAGCTACAGAATATGATGGGCTGTTGATTCCTGGCGGTGTGATCAACCCGGATAAATTGAGAAGAGAAAACAAGGTGTTGGATTTTGTGAGGGAATTTTTCAATGAAAAAAAGCCAGTCGCAGCTATTTGTCACGGCCCACAGGTATTGATCAGTGCAGGTGTAGTAGCCGGCCGTGAAATGACTTCTTTTGAATCGGTTAAAATTGATTTGCAAAATGCCGGAGCAGCCTGGTTAGATGAAGAAGTAGTGGTCGACAAGGGATTGGTTACGAGCCGTTCACCACAAGACTTACCTGCTTTCAACAAGAAAATGATTGAAGAGTTCAGAGAAGGAGTTCATGACAGATGAATGGAGCATCTAATTCCTGAACCTAAAAAAGCGTAGTGAATTATTTGCCACGCTTTTTTTTATTCTCAAATCCGATAAATCGGATAAAATAATGAGGAAAACAAAAATGAGAAACATGCTCTCACTCACCTTACTAATGCACATCATGGAGTTTTTCGCAGCCATACTCATACGAACTCAAACTTTTCGTATCTTGGCTCAATAAAACACTATTCAATGAAGCATCCCTCGAAAACACGTATTCAAAAAACAGGTCTATTTCACTTGACACTCTTAGTGAACAATCAAATGGTTCGACATCAAAGTTAATTATGAGTGAACAAATTGATAAAACCGTCCTCAAAAGGGAGTCTTCCCTTCAACGTGAAGAATATTCGAAAGGAAATGGTAAACAAGCTATAAGTTTCGTGGATAACCGGCCGCAGTCGGTCGCACAGCGGCAATTACAGGCGGCGGCGGATAATGACGAAAAAAGTTTTCAGCTAAAAGCTGTAAAATCCGCGATGTCTGGCGTGAATGCTCCAATACAGTTGATGAGATGGCGTGTTGTAGATGGTGTACCAATGCCTTTTCGCAAAGGTCATGAACAGGTACCAAGTAACATGCCAGGTCTAGACGTCTGGCCAGAAGGACACAGTTGGAATGACGAAACCGGAGTATTCGCTCCTGATATAGCAAAGCCTAAAATGGAATCCGCTATTGGTTTGAATCTTTCGGCAATTTCAAATAAAAAACTGCCCGAAGACTTTCGAAGAAAAATTATCGAAGATTTACAGCGAGCGGGCAATGTATCCCCCACTAGTCCAGGGAATTTATATATAGACCACCAGGGATTTGCTTTAGACATAAGCTATCACATTGACTTCACCGGAGCAGCCCATGGAGGTATAGATACTCCGCATTTCCAGATAGTTCGGATTCGTGAAGCAGGAAATGATAAAGCACTTAACAGAACATTTACGAAAGCATTGGACGAGAGGGAAATACAGTTTCTTTTAGATGGCATGGGTAATCAACAGGTTCGCGCCCTGGCTCCACCTATGCTTGAATGGACGATGGGAGTTTTGGATGAGTCAGTTCGTGCAATTGCAGGATTTAGACAGTTTCATCCCGCTTTCAATTCTGATGATAGATAATAATGGAAGTCTGCAGGAAGACCATCACTCATGATTTCCTTCTTCCAATCTCAATCGTACCGATAACTTCAACCAATTTTCTGATTGGTCTGTTCTAATTTAAGCTCGCGTGAAAAAATGAGAATCAGACCGCGTTCGCTAAAGCTACAGCGAAACGAGAATGAGGTAAAAGAAAAAAGCATCTCAACTGTGTGAAATGCTTTTTTCTTTTTTGGGGAGGGAGACGGGTCTCGAACCCGCGACCTCTGGTACCACAAACCAGCGCTCTAACCAACTGAGCTACAACCTCCGTATTGTGGCGCAAAAATAAGTATTTCTATTGAAAATTCCATAGCTAATTTGATTTTTTTTTCTTTCATCCAGTATTCACCAGAAAATGAGGCAATTCAGCTTTCATTTTCGCAACTAAACATTCGTTGTTAATAACACTAATCTTCATTACCGGATTCGTTTCTGTGAATTCTTACATTTGTCTTATGGGCGATAAGAAACTTAAAATCGGCGTATTTGGAGCTGGACACTTGGGCAGAATCCACATTCGAT
>CAMPIU010000264.1 GCA_946886545.1 uncultured Flavobacteriales bacterium
TCGGGAGGCTGTTGCAGATGCCGGAATTAATTTTGAGGAACTGAACAGAGACCGCATCGGAGTGATCTGGGGTTCCGGAAATGGTGGAATTCAAACATTCCAGGATCAAATGAAAGAATATTGTGCCGGAGACGGAACACCGCGTTTTACTCCCTTCTTTATTCCAAGAATCCTGGTTGATATTGCTTCAGGGATCATTTCCATGGAATATGGTCTTCGCGGAATTAACTACTGTGCAGTTTCGGCTTGCGCAACTTCCAATACGGCTATGATCGATGCTTTCAACTATATCAAATGGGGAAAAGCAAACATGATCATCAGCGGTGGCTCCGAAGCTGCAATTACAGAATCTGCAATGGGTGGATTCTCTTCCGCACAAGCACTATCTAAACGCAATGATTCTCCTGAAACAGCTTCCCGCCCGTTTGACATTACCCGCGACGGCTTCGTCATGGGTGAAGGAGCTGCAGCGGTCATTTTGGAAGAATATGAACACGCAATTGCCCGTGGAGCGAAGATCTATGCAGAAGTTGTTGGCGGCGGAATGGCTGCTGATGCCTATCATTTAACAGGAACTCATCCGGAAGGTGACGGAGCGGTATTGGGAATGGAAGAAGCACTTCGCGATGCTGAGATCACTCCGGATCAGATTGATTACGTAAACATGCACGCAACTTCCACTGCTCAGGGTGACAACAGTGAATTAATTGCTTTGAGACGTGTATTCGGTGAAAGACAATCTCTGAGCGTTTCAGGAACTAAATCGATGACCGGTCATTTACTGGGAGCGGCCGGAGCTGTTGAAGCAATTGCTTGTATTATGGGGATCCAGGATTCGGTAGTTCCTCCAACGATCAATACAACTGAGATCGAACCGGATTTCAAAGACCTGTTTGATTTTCCATTGCAAAAAGGCAAATCCAAAGAGATCAAGTATGCCATGAGTAACACTTTTGGATTCGGCGGACATATTGCCACCGTGATCTTTAAGAAAATATAAAACAGTAAGGGCGGGAAAATTTTCCGCCCTTACTGTTAACACAAGGTTTTCATCCAATCCGCCACCTGCGAACAGAAAAACCGCAGCTCTTCCGAATCACGTTTCATCGGATGGGTCGTATTTAATGTATGTCCTGCATTTGGAATCGGTAAAAATGCATTTTGGGAATTGTTTTTATACACCCAGGAGAAAATCGTACGGCCATGCTCAAATGGGACGGCTTCATCATCCACTGCATGAGCTACAAAACAAGGGATTGAAAGCTTTTCCACTATTTTCTCCATATTCCAGGTTGTATCACTTGCTAATGTTTCGGCTAAGAATTCCGGACCTTGAGGCAGATCTTGTTTTGTGCGCATATTGGGCCTGTAATAAACTCCGTTCGCTTTCCATTCTTCCATTATTTCCGGAGTTCTTACATCCAGTGTCCGGAGTGAATTCAACAAAATAATTCCTGAAAGTTCTATACCGGTTTTTTGAATGGATTGAGAAGCAAATACCGCTGAAAAACCACCCATGCTATGACCGAAGAGAAATAGTTCTTCCGGCTTATGAAATAAAGGATTGTTTATGATTTCTTTTGCCATGAAAGTCAGATCTTCTACTTCCAGTCTCCGGCAATTGGCTTTGTATCTCTCCAGGTCATTGAAGTAATCGCCGTCATCTGAAATACCGCAGTGCGAATAATTGAACGCTAAGGAAGAAATCCCGTTCTCAGCAAAATGATCCTGAATCGTCGGAAACATACCGAAATGATAGAATCCGTTGTGACCGCAAGCCATTAGTACAATGGGAGATTCTGCTCCACAGGAAACAAAGTTTCCTCTTATTGTCCCGTTTGGGCTTTCGATCTGAAAAAGCTTAGTTTCCATGTTCTCTAATTTTTGGATGCATTTGATGCCTAAAGTTTAAGTCCTCAAAAATAATGAGTACAAACAACTTCTTCTACTGAATATCCGGTCTTTACCAAGCCGGGAATAATATAGGATAAATGCCAGGAAAAGTCGGTAATATTGGTTTCCGGGATCGTTTTTCTATAATGCTCTACAGAAAATTGAATCTTTTCAAAATTAGGATAGATATGCATCAGCCAGCTAGCCTTTTCATTACCAAATTTCACTGAAACCCCAACCTCTTCACCTTTATTAAGGTAGTTAATTAATTCTTTTTTGATCTTTGGCCATTCGCTTTCGCTCACATGAATGTAATCGAATAATCCATTTTCATTATCCAATAAATAACTTACTTCACCGTCTACGGAAAAACTCCATCCCTCCTTTTCCAAAGCGCTAAAAAATTTCTCCGGTGACCCGAATTCCTGATAGCACAATTTAACCATGATATCTCCTGACCAATTCATTTCTTCCTTATTTAAAACATTCCAAAATAACAAATTCCGTTTCTCCAAAACACAGATGGTAAAGGTACTTTAACAGCATTTAAAGGTTTTAATAGTTTCTTTAACCACGGCTTTTTTATGGGAAGCTGCGACCAGTCTATATCCAATGAAACAGCGTATTCCTGTTTAGCAAAATAGCTTTTCCCGGTATTCAAATCTAAATAGGTATTGGAATCTCCCTTTAATTTTGCATCAATACTGTATCCGAAACCAATCTGGATCCATTTTGGAAATTTCGATTCTTTGAAAAAAGTTCCCGGAGCCACACATAACCAATAACTTTGGGCATTATAATCTTTCAGTAATCTTTCAGGGAAATTGGAACCCAGGATAGTTGGTCTTATTTGCGCATAAGGTGATGACTTGTACCCGAACTTCAGTTGTAAGCGCTGCTCGTCCCAACCCAATTGCTGTCCGATAAACAAACCTGCTCCGGCAGTATTTGCTGTTAAATCTGCCCAGGAAAACCCCCATTCAGCACTGAAACCGTCTAAAAATTCCACTGAAAGCTGATAAGTCCAGGCAATTCCGCCGGAAAGGAAAATTGCTCTTTTTTTCGGCATTCTTGCCCAGCGCCAGGCAGCATAATTCACTGCCGACAATTTATAGGCCGTATAGGAATGTCCCAGTTTGTCCATATAAAGCCATTCATTCGAATCGTTGAAAGAATGAAATGTTGATTTCGGGTATTCCTGGTACCAAACTGCCGAAAGCAAAGCTATGCTTCCACCTCCTAATGCCAGGTTGGTTCCTGCAACCCAATAAGATCGCTTATTCCATGTGGTATCTGTATGTTGGGCAGAAACACCGAAGGCAACAAAAAAAAGACAGCAAAGGAGCACTTTCACGCAGGAAAAATACAACTTTCTGTCTTTACATGACCTGGAAGAGAAACAAAATCTGTTTAACGGGCCACCGCAACTTCAAATGTTACATCCACCAAATCTCCGATTTTTGAATCGGATGTCATAGTGTGTTTTGTTCTGTCTACGACCGATTTACCCACAAATACCAACACTTCATTTCCATCTTTGTTCACCTTTGAAACAAAGCGCAAATCCAGCATCACTTCTACCTTCACACCTACGAATTCCAGGTCACCGGTAATTTTGTAATCCTCACCTGTTTTCTGAATCTTCTTGGATGTGTAAGTGATTTCAGGATATTTTTCACTCTTGATAAACTCCTCACTCAAAACAGATTCATCGCGGATATCGTTGAAAGTTGTCAAACTGTTGCTCTTCATTTTCACATCCAGGTTCTTCAAAACCCCCATTTTATCTAATTGAAGCTCAACATTAAAATCTTTGATCGCGCCGGAAGTGCGACTAGCCGACGGACCTATCTCAAATTCCAGCTTGGAGTTCTCGGCAACACTTTTCCAGGCTCCCGCATCACCCTCAGAAAGGGCAATTGCAGGAATGTCCATCACATCCTTTTTAGCACTTGTTTGATTGGATTTCTTATCTGAATGATCCAAAAGTGTTTCCACTTTCAATTTCTCACGCTGGAAAATAGAATCCACCGGATTGGTGAAGCCGATCAAAATGAGCGGAAGCAGCATCCCATGAAAAGGTTTCTCTGTATTCGGCTGCTCAATAAGAGCAAGTGCTAATGAAGTACCGATAATTGATCCCAACAGGGTCGGCATTCCTCCGAAATTTTCGTTGATAAATCCAAAACTTACCAATATTCCGATAGTCAACAGGGGAATAAACAAGCTTAAAAAAATCCATGATTTCTCTCTTCTAATGGATTTGCATGCCCATAAAGAACCCAAACCGGCAAGAATTCCCATCCATAAATTCCCTTTCAAAAGCGAATCTGAAATTCCATCCAATGAATTCAGGGAAAAGAAAATCCAGGCTACTGCGAAAAGTAGAATACCAAGCTGCAGGCCATTGTGGGAGCGCAAGCCCAAATTAGCCGCGAAGTATCCGGTTGCCAGAAGAATTACTCCGAAAGTTGACACAAAAAATGAAGCTGCGAAGACAAAGATTCCCAAAAATATGAGAGAAACAGCAGTGTTAAATTCTGCTCCGTTGGCACCAAACCAATGCACCGCAAACCAGTCTTTTATTTTGGCAAAAAGCGGGATCAGTGACCCAACTATCGCAAAAGAAGCCACTTCCATTGTCCAATGAACATCGAAACCCTGGAAATTTGCCTTCGCCCCGATTGGAATTACAGCCAAAAAACCGACAAAATATGATGCCACCATGCGTGTCTTTTCGGGAAGCATGGATATCACATATCCCAAAGCAATGATCCCAAGTAAGGTAAAGCAGATCATATCCAATGAAGGATCTTGCTCAAATCCATCGGTCAAAGCAATAATTAAACAGATGATTGCAAGGCTCAATGAGGTTTTAAAAAGAAATGCTGATCGCACTAAAAAGGCGGTTATGATTGCAATAATTCCTACGCCCAATCCAAGATAATTTTCCATAATTGCATTTTTTACAAGGATACAAATAATTTATTTACCGTGGTATATATTTATT
>CAMPIU010000265.1 GCA_946886545.1 uncultured Flavobacteriales bacterium
GATTGATCCTGATCTGGCAGAATAAACTTGTCGCAAATGTGATCTCGGCAAAAGATGTGAATGCGGAGCAGCTTAACGGAATCAAAGCATTTATTCAAAAAAAGAATATTCCATCTAATCTCTGATCTACCCTCCACCGGTATTTACACGACCTTTCAAATCGTCGGCACCTGTCCCTCTTCTTCTGCTTCCGGCTACACTTGTTTTCCCGAATTTATAAGTGAAGCTTAGGGTTGCAACGCGTGTATCTCGTTTCACGTCAAAGTATTCCCTGTAATCAGTAAATGCAACATTTGCCCGGATGTAGTTCGTATAGAAAATGTCCGTCCATGCAAACTTGATTACTCCACGGCTTTGCAGGATCTTTTTTTGAACACCAATTCCTGTGTGCCAAATCTCCTTTATGTGGTCGAAAGCATAAATTTCCGGTGTATGATAAGAAGCACTCCACTCAATAGACCAATCCCTTTTCAGAGTAAAGGTATTTACCGTATTCAAAATCAGAACCCCGGAACCTCTGTTTTGGAGATTGGTTTGAGCCACATTTCCTGAATAAAGCGCAATGTATGCGTTGATGTTGTTCACACTATTCCACCATTTGGTAACCTGAACAGGAGCAGAAATATTCGCATAAACCAGATCTGCGCGTTTCAGATTGATATTCGTTTGAACAGTTACATTCTGATTCTGCGTTAAAGGGGCAATCACTTCCGTAATATTGTCTTTGGTAGTTGCGATTCCCGTATTCACAAACAACACATTATTAAAGGCATATCCCAATTCAACAGTGTAAGTAGTTTGAGGTCGCAAGGACGGATTTCCTTCTCTGTACGTTGACGGATCCAGGTAAAACTTGAACGGATTCAACTGATCATAGCTCGGACGATCGATTCTCCGGTTCATAGATAATTCGAAATGGTGCTTTTCAGTTGGATTGAATCCCAGGTAAGCTGTTGGAAACAGTTGAAAATACATGGTATCTGAAACAGAATTACTGGTACGCTGAGTTCCTTTTACATGTGTATATTCTCCCCTTGCACCTAATTGAAAGGACCACTTTTTACCTTCATAATTCCAGGTTAAATAACCCGCTCCAATCGTTTCCTGATAAATGTAATGATTGCTTTTAGTGGTATCATAAACAGGTGTTCCGCTGCTTCGATCATAAAATTTCAGATCGTTATCTGCAATGACATAACTGGATTTCAAACCTGCATCCAGGAAGTTTTTTGAATTTATAGCCTTGTGTAAATCTACTTTTGCCGAATGAATAGCTAATTTACCCTTCAAATCACCCGTAAGAATATATGGATCCTGGAATGGAATTCCGTTTAAGTCATAATAACTTGTATTAAATCGCTGCTCATTCTGATTCTGATAAGTAGCATAATCCAAATCAGTTGTAAACTCAGAACCCAAAGAGTCCAATACATGTTTATAATTCACATTCGCCGAACCGTTGAACCACTTCTCTTTTCGATCATTCGTTGTGACAAACCTAGATGAAGTCACTTCCTCTTGTACCTGAACATCCGATTGGTTAATCCCGTCTATGGTGTAGGCATTTCTCATCCCATTTACCACAAAACTGAGTGCATTCTTCTTGTTAAGTTGAAAATCCATCCCGAAACGTGCACTATGATTGGAAACCGGGAATTTCAGATTATTATCCTGAAGATAAGCACCCACAAAAGTATCCTGTTTGTAAAACCGCCGTTCAAGAATCAAACGATTAAATCCCTTGCGGTAAGCATAATTATAGGACCCGAACATATTTACTTTTTTGTTCCGGTGATTCAGGGAGATCCCTGCCCCCGCTTTGGGATAAATTCCTTGTCCATAACTGGTTGTAACTGTTCCATTTGTTCCTAAGCGCGTATCCTTTTTCAATCGAATGTTGATAATTGCCGATCCGGCAGCATCGTACTTTGCAGAAGGATTGCTGATCAGTTCAATTTTATCAATCGCCGAAGAAGGAATTCCCCTCAAGAAATTCGCCAGGTCAGTTCCCGACATGGGCTGTGCTTTTCCATCAATCTGCACTATGATCCCACCCTTTCCGTTCAAACTGATATTATCAGTAGAACTGATACTTACTCCCGGTGATTTTTCCAAAATTTCAAATGCAGACGAACCTGTTGCACTCAGTGATTGCTCCACATTCAGGACCATCATTCCGGGTTTTCGTTCGATATAAGGTTTGGTTGCAGAAACCGTTACTCCTTCCATTTCTTTTATTTGTCCCAGGAAAACCAGATTCAGTTCAGAGGCGCTAGCTAAAGCCTGTACCGGAGTAATAAACTCCGTGAAATCTTCATGTGTTGCCCGGATAAAAATGGAGTCAACAGGAAGAACATCTGCCTCAAAATGACCGTCTTTCTCAGAAACAGCCATCGATAAAAGCGTTGAATCTGTTGAATAGATAAACAATACTGCATCGGAAACTGTTTGTTTTTTGGAATCTGATACAGAACCTTTCACCCAAACTTTTTCTTGTGAAAATGCTTGAAAGGAAATGAATAAGCATACGAGTAATCCTATTTTCATCTGGAAAGTATTTTGAACAAAGATCAATTTAATTGATACATCAATTAATATTTTGTGATTAACTGTTTTGAGTGATAGTTGAACGGTTTTCTTTTTGGATGAGCGACCGGTGTGAATTTATTTTCCTCACTACAACGCTTTAGCAATTCCGGAAAGTTTTCAAGCTCGGAAAAAGGAGTAATTTTGTCACTCAAACAAGGATATGAGCAAGCTAAGAGGTGCATTATTAGTGGGATTCGGAGCAGCGAGTTATGGGATTCTTGCAACCATTGTAAAGTATGCCAATAACCAGGATGCACACACAAGCGTTCTTACCTTCTATCAATCATTGGTCGGTGTGCTCGTCTTGTTTGTGTTGATGCAAGTTGCAAAAACAAAAAAAACTCCTGTCAAGGCAAGTGTGAAATCGAAATCCAAACTGGTTCTTTTCGGAATTTCAATGGGTTTAACGAGTTGCTTCTATTACATTTCAATTCAGACAATATCCGTTTCCATTGGTATTATCTTATTGATGCAATCTATTTGGATGAGTGTTGTCTGGGAAATGATCCAAACGCGAAAAGTGGCGCATTGGCTCAAAATTGTGGGAAGTTTCTGTGTTTTGGGAGGAACGGTACTTGCAACCAATCTGATCCAGGAAGATGTGCATGTTTCCATAGAAGGAATTGTTTACGGATTGCTGGCGGCTTTATCTTATACGATCAGCATGCATGCGTCGAACCATGTGGAAACACAACTATCCAGTGTTGTACGCAGTTTTTGGCTGATCGTGGGAAGTTTACTCACCGTTATGGTTTACTGGAATATTCAGATTTGGGAACATTTGGATTGGATGATCTTCCTGAAATTCGGAATCATCTTGGGTCTTTTCGGAACGGTGATCCCTCCTATTTTATTCAATATCGGAATTCCGAAGACAGGATTGGGCTTAGCCGGAATCTTAGCAGCAATAGAAATCCCGGTTTCCATTTGCTCGGCGCAACTTATTTTGCATGAAACCGTAACGGGTATGCAATGGTTAGGGGTTGGGATTATTATAGCTACGGTTGTTGTGATTAATGCACGGAAAACAGAATGAGAATGAGAAATGGAATGAGGAATTAGATTTTCATTCTCTGTCTGTTAATCCTCCCAACCACATAATTTCAATCCCAATTTTTCGGCTTCTGCGACAGTGGATTTTTTTACTTCGTGTTTGCAGTTATTGAGTCCGCGGCAATCGCGTTTGTAGTGGAATGCGACAGAACCCGGGGAGTCGCAGATATAGACAATTCCGTCACCGGAAGAGAAACAACACGCAAGAGCAATAGCTAAAATCAGTTTCATGTGAATAGTTTGGTTTCGTAAAGAGTTTAATCAATCGTAGCGCCAAGATAGTCAATTAGTTGAACTTGTTTATACGCTTCGGAATTTCCATCTCTTTTTTTTGTATTTTTCTGGAAACCCAAACAAAGACAAATGCGTTGCCTTTTCAATTTTCACCTATTTCAGAGCGAAAAGAAAATAAGAGACCACATCAAACTATGATTTATTCAGAATAAAAAAGATTCTCTTTTTCAATTTGACTAACTTTGCCTTATGCGTTTTGATATTCTCACCATACTTCCGGAACTGTTGGAAGGTCCTTTCAATGTCTCCATGATGAAACGTGCGCAAGAGCGCGGACTTTTGGAAATTCACATTCACAATATCCGAGATTATTCGACAGACAAGCACAAGAATGTTGACGACTATCAATACGGTGGTGGAGCCGGAATGGTCATGGCAATTGAACCGATAGCGACATTGATCGAGAAATTGAAATCCGAACGCAACTACGATGAAATCATTTACATGACTCCTGACGGAGAATTATTGGAACAGCGACACAGTAATTCCTGGAGTTTAAAAGAGAATATCATGATTCTTTGCGGTCATTACAAAGGAGTTGATGAACGCATCCGCGAACATTATATTACAAAGGAAATTTCCATCGGATCTTATGTACTTACAGGTGGAGAATTGGCTGCTGCTGTGGTGGTAGATAGTATCGGGAGATTGATTCCCGGTGTTATGAATGACGAAACTTCCGCATTGACGGATAGCTTCCAGGATGATTTGCTTTCTCCGCCGGTTTATACGCGTCCGCCTGAATTTAAGGGATGGAAAGTCCCTGATGTGTTGCTATCCGGGGACTTTGGGAAGATTGAACAATGGAGAGAACAGCAGGCCATTGAGCGTACAAAAACCAGGCGACCTGATTTGTACAAAAAGTTTAGCGGAGAGGAGTAATTAGTTGCTTTCCGATAAAATCATTTAAGTCATCCGGAGTAAATTTGCATAAAAATCCACAAAATGATTCTAGATCCTAAAG
>CAMPIU010000266.1 GCA_946886545.1 uncultured Flavobacteriales bacterium
CTGCTAAATGAGTGCCAACCATGACGCTATTTGGAATTCCTGTCTGAAAGTTATCAAGGATAATTTACCAATCCAAGCTTACAAAACTTGGTTTGAACCGATTGTTCCCGTAAAGCTTGAAAACAACATTCTGACAATACAAGTTCCATCTCACTTTTTTTACGAATGGTTGGAAGAACATTATATTACTTTGTTAAAAAAAGTAATTAAGAAAGAGCTCGGACAAGAAGGGCATTTGGAATACAGTATTGTAATGGAAAATTCTGCCAGCAATTCGAATCCTTACACGGTAAAACTTCCTGCTTCCAATAAGAAAGCAGTGAAGAACGCACCTGTAAACATGCCTTTGAACATCAGCGATAATCCGATCAAGAATCCATTTATTATTCCCGGATTAAAGAAGGTGAACGTTGATTCAAATCTGAACCCGGCGTATTCATTCGAGAATTTTGTTGAAGGTGACTGCAACCGCTTAGCACGCTCTGCCGGTTATGCAGTAGCAAACAAACCCGGAGGAACAGCTTTCAATCCCCTATTGATTTACGGTGGTGTAGGATTAGGAAAAACGCATTTGGCACATTCAATCGGTATTGGTGTAAAAAATCAATTCCCGAACAAGACTGTTCTTTACGTAAGTTCCGAGAAATTTGCTCATCAGTTCATTGATGCCGTTCGTAATCAAACAACAAACGATTTCATCCACTTCTATCAAATGATCGACGTGTTGATCATTGATGATGTTCAGTTCTTCTCAGGAAAAGAGAAAACCCAGGACGTATTCTTCCATATTTTCAACCATTTACACCAAAATGGAAAACAAATCATTTTAACATCGGATAAACCGCCGGTTGAAATGCAAGGAATGGAACAACGCTTGTTATCCCGCTTCAAATGGGGATTGTCTGCAGATCTTTCGACTCCTGACCTGGAAACACGTATCGCGATCATGGAGAAGAAAATGTATGGCAGTGGTATCGAACTTCCGCGTGAAGTTGTTGAATATCTTGCATACAGCATCAACACAAATATTCGTGAGATGGAAGGCGCTATGACTTCACTTCTTGCTCAGGCTTCGTTAAACAAAAAAGCAATTACGCTTGATTTGGCGAAACAAATGATCGATAAGTTTGTGAAGAACACTGCCCGTGAAGTTTCAATCGATTATATCCAAAAAGTAGTTTGTGATTATTTTGATTTGCCAATCGAAATGCTGAAATCAAAAACACGTAAACGTGAAGTAGTTCAGGCTCGTCAGATTTCGATGTATTTCTCTAAGAAAATGACAAAATCTTCATTGGCAAGCATCGGAGCTCATTGTGGTGGAAAAGACCACGCAACGGTACTTCATGCATGCAGAACGGTGATCAACCTTTCTGAAACAGACAAACAGTTCCGGGTTTACCTGGAAGATCTTGAAAAGAAATTAACTATTCAATAATATCAGAATGGCTGTCCGGAAAGACAGCCATTTTTGTTTAACCTATCTTCGCTAATTAGCGAATAGTTTTGTAGTTAACTAATTAATAAACAGTGATTTAAAAGATGAAGTGCTCGAAATTTATTTTCTCTTTCTCACTATAGTCTGATCCCTTAAATTACATTCTTCGTACCTTTGTATCTCATGCAAGGAAGTAAATTCAAAACGATCGCTGAACAAAGCGAAGGATTCTACAAAGAAAAAGGATCCAAATTCCTTGCGTTTGCTATTCCCTGCAAAACAGAAGAGGAAATCAAGGAACACATTCACCGGCTCAGAAAGGAACATTACCAGGCCGTTCATGTCTGCTCTGCATTTCGTTTAGGAAGCGACAAGAAAAAATACCGCGCAAGTGATGACGGAGAACCTTCTAATTCTGCAGGAGCTCCAATCCTCGGGCAAATTCAATCTTTTGACCTTACCAACATCCTCATTGCAGTAGTCCGCTATTATGGTGGAGTAAATCTGGGAGTTGGTGGTTTGATCAATGCTTACAGAACTGCATCAAAAGAAGCATTGGAAAACGCTCAAATTATTGAGCAGGAAGACGAACTTCTCATCACTTTGCTTTACGATTACAACGAAATGCCACAAGTGATGTCCATTCTAAAAAACAGCCCTGCAAAAATCATCGATCAGGATTTTCAATTATCTTGTAAACTAAGTGTACAACTCCCGGTTTCAGAAATGAAGCTGTTGGAGCAATTTGTGGAATTAAACTTGCTTCTGCCGGAAGAAAAAAATATCAGAATAGAAAATCATGGAATTATCCAATAGTCAATTACTTCAGGATCTAATTAGTGTTCAGGGACTTGCCAGTGACGAGTCGCGAATCAAGTCGTTTATAAAGGAATATGTTCTTAAAAATTCCGCCGGATGGAAATCGAAACCACACATCATTGATGGTCTTGGTTTTCAGGATGCACTCATTCTGGTTTTCGGAAATCCGAGAACGGCTGTGTATGCTCACATCGATACGATCGGTTATTCGGTAGGCTATGAAAACGAATTGATTCGTGTGGGCGGACCAAAAAATATTGATGGAACGATCTTAGTCGGCAATGATTCTCAGGGAACTGTTGAAGGTGAATTGATGATCTTTGAAAATGAATACAACCAGGAACGCATCCAGTTATCACACGAACGCATTATCGACAGGGGAACATTGCTTTCTTTCAAACCCGATTTCAAAGAGACGAAGGAATATGTCCAGTCACCTTACCTGGATAATCGCCTGGGTGTTTATGTAGCTCTTCAATTAGCCGAAACAATGGAAAACGGGGCCATCGTATTCTCTACCTATGAAGAACACGGAGGAAATTCCGTTGGGGCATGCGCCAAATACCTGATGAATAATTACGATGTGTTTCAGGCTCTGATCTGTGATATTACCTGGGTTACTCCGGGCGTTGTTCACAAAGGAGGAGTAGCCATTTCCATGCGCGACAGTATGCTGCCACGAAGAAAGTATTTAAATAAGATCATTTCCATCGCAAACGATTCCGGAATAAAATACCAATTGGAAGTGGAATCGGCAGGTGGAAGTGACGGTTCTGTACTCCAAAAATCGGATCTGCCGATCGACTGGTGCTTCATAGGTGCTCCTGAAGACAATGTGCATACGCCGAAAGAGAAAGTCTATAAGAAAGACATTGAATCAATGATTGAATTATACCGCGTTTTAATGAACCAGTTGTAATTAACGAACAATAAACACTTCTTTAATTTCAATAGCCTTGAGCTCTGAACGTTGGTTTTAAACGCAATTAATCTATCTGGAATTCAGGACCCGGACTGGAGATACGAATACTTCACCGAAGGAAATCTGAACAACTGTTCCACAATCCGGTATTCGGACTATGCTCTAGTTGTTTTGTAAAACACTTTTCCCTGCAATTGCTGCTGTTGTCCAGGCTGCCTGAAAATTAAAACCTCCTGTAACTCCGTCGATATCGAGGGTCTCTCCGGCAAAAAAGAGTCCGGAAATTTTCTTCGACTCCATTGTTTGCACATTGATCTCGTTCAAATCAACTCCGCCGGCAGTTACAAACTCTTCCTTAAAGGTTGTTTTTCCTTCCATCAAATACAAATCATTTACCAAAACTTCCAATAACTTGTTTTGATGTTTCGCTGTCAATTCGGAACATTTAAACAGGTTTGGAATTCCGGCTTTTTCTATCAGATAAGTCCACAATCTCGATTTGATAGCATAGAGCGGTGTATTCACCACCAATTTATTGGATTTTATGAATTCTTTAATCATTTCACGGACAAGTTCCTGGTTCTCCTCACCTGTCCAATTTACCGCAACTTGAGATTTATATCCTTTCAATTCCAGAATCCGGGCTCCGAATGCGGATGACTTTAAAACCGCCGGACCACTCATTCCCCAATGTGTGATCAATAAAGGCCCGTTTGAGGTCCATTTTTCTCCGATAATCTTTACCAAGGCATTTTCCTGTACAATTCCCATCAGTTCTTTGATCGGTTCACCAGGCATATTGAAGGTAAAAAGCGAGGGAACCGGTGGAACGATCTTCAGGTCAAATTCCTTTAACAATTCGAAACCGGATACTTTTGGCTGTCCTCCTGTCGTAACAATTACTGCTTTTGAATGATAGATTTCATCCGGAGTTTGAATTTCAAACAAACCGGAATCCAACTTTTTAATAGTTTCTACCCGCTGATTCAATACTAATTGTACCCCATTCTTCTTCAATTCGCTTAAAAAGCAATCAATTATCGTTTGAGAATCGTTGCTCAAGGGAAAATAACATCCGTCAGGATATAATTTCAAGGGAACATTCCTGCTTTCCAGCCAAGCTTTCATATCCGAACTGGAAAACTGATAGAATGCTTTTTTGAGGAAACGTTCACCTCTCGGATAGTGTTTGGATAACTCTTCCGGATCAGAAATCACGTTGGTCACATTGCATCTTCCGCCACCGGAGATCTTGACTTTTGCCAATGGCTTAGAGCTTCTTTCCAGGATTGCGATTTTTGCCTGTTTAAAGTTTTCCGAAGCTTTGATCGCTGAAAAACATCCCGCAGCACCTGCCCCGATCACCAAAACATCCAATTCTTTCATTCTTCAAAAGTAATCACAAAAAAAGACCTCCGGATATTCGGGAAACCTTTCTACTATTTAATTTCATTCCAATTTCGACCGCTAATTCGCTAATTCGCCAAATGGCGAACCGACTTTGTTTACTAGCTTTATATTGCATAACTTGAATATTATGCAAACACTTTGTCCTTTCGAATGGACATCATTGCCAAAGTCGGAAAGCTGATAAATCCTTGTCCACCTAAATAACCAACAAAAGAAAAAGGCTAAATGCAACTGCACTTAGCCTCTTTCCCTTAACCTGTAGATGTTAATAATTGATCCGTTAGATTATTTAACGCCTAAAGCTGTAAAA
>CAMPIU010000267.1 GCA_946886545.1 uncultured Flavobacteriales bacterium
GTTTCTGAACTGCAAATTCTGCGTTTTCTATTTGAAAACGATTGTTCTTTACTGCCGTTACATTGGCCAAACCATCCAAAATTGTCCAGCTTAAAGTAAAACCAATGCCCGGTCCTAAACTGCGGTTTGAAGAAAGCAGACCGACTTCACTTTGGGATACCGTGGCCGAATATTGAGCATAAAAAGACAATTGAGGGTAATAGCGGCTTTGGATTTCCTTTCGCTGCTGATCAATAATCGCGATTTGACTTTTCTGAACCAATAAGCTGGTGTTTTGGGCTAAGGCATTTTCCAGGATAATGCTTTTATCGAGAGCCGGAAGTGCAGGTATGTTATCATCAATATCAAAGGATGTTTCTCCGGCTTCACCCATGACCATTGACAGGTCTGCCTTCATTTTACTGATGACATTCAAATGATTCAGATAATTGGAACTGTCTGTGTTCAAATCCAGTTTTGCCTGAAGTAACTCCAGATCACTTGCTGCTCCGTTCTTCGATCTTAAAGTGATGAGGTCAAATCGTTCCTTCGAAAGTTGAATGGCTTCTTCATACACAATTTGTAAACGCTTATAATATTGTAAGCTGTAATACAAAACGGAAGCCTGGTAGATCGACATTTCCATCTGGGCAGTCAGGTTTACTGTTGCCAGGTCTTCGGATAATTGAAGTCGTTTATCTCTTGCAAACATGGCAAATCCGTCAAAGAAAGTCCAGTTTAAGCGAGCCGCTGCGGTAAGGGAGTTGTTGTTTGCTCCTGTTTTTTCGTTGACTTGTCCGGAATAGAATTCCTGACGGGTATTGGTTTTTGTCCAGTTTTGATCGGCATTTATGGCAATTGTCGGCAAATATCCGGCAGTACCGATATTATTAGTATTATCAGCGATTTTTACGTTGTTACGTTGGATCAGGACGTCAAAATTGTTTTCCAAAGTGCGTTTGATGACTTCTTCAAAACTGATAACCTGTTGAGAAAAAGCGAGTCTGACTGAAAAGAACAGGAAGAGAAGAATGATTTTTTTCATGGTTTTACTTTCGATTTTTTGGATGTCATATAAATGTATAGTCCGGGAATCACAAACAAAGTGAATATTAAAGAGAATGCTAAACCACCCACGATGGTGATTCCCATCGAGATCCGGCTGGTTGCCGCATCACCCAATGCCAGGGCAATCGGAAGTGCTCCCAATATGGTTGCCAGGGTTGTCATCAGAATCGGTCTGAAACGCTGGGAAGAGGCATCAATAATTGCTTCTTTGATACTTAAACCTTCTTCGCGACGCTGGTTTGCGAATTCCACAATTAAAATCCCGTTTTTGGTCACTAAACCAACCAATACAATCATACCGATCTTTGAGAAGATATTTAATGTTTGATCTGTAATCCACAGGGAAAGTGTTGCTCCGGCAAGAGCAAGTAGAACCGTGCTGATAATAATGAGCGGATCTCTATAACTTTCAAATTGTGCAGCCAGGACCAGGTAGACCAAGAGCAAGGCTAAAAGGAATGCGAAAATCACACTGTTCCCACTTTCGGCGAACTCTTTCGAAGTTCCTGCCAAACTGTGGGAGAAACTTTCGGGAAGTACTTTCTCAGCTATTTTGTCCATAGCATCAATTCCGTCACCGATGGTGAAACCGTCATTTGGTTGTGCAGAAACGGTTGCGGCAACATACCGGTTATAACGGAATAATTGCGGTGGACTTGATTCATTCCGGATTGAAACTAAGTTCTCAAGAGGAACCAGTGTGCCTGAATCAGTGCGTACCTGTATAGCATTCAGATCAGAAGGATCATCACGTTTATCTTTCTTTGCCTGACCGATTACCTGGTATTGTTTTCCATTCATGATAAAATAACCGTAGCGCTGTCCGGAAAAATATAACTGTAATGCCGATGCAATTTCGTTTGCATCAACTCCCATACTTGCTGCTTTATCCCTGTCGATTTCAACCTGTAATTCAGGCTTGTTGAATTTAAGGTCCACATCCACAATTTTGAAAGTAGGATCAGCTGCTGCTTGTTCCATAAATTTAGGAAGCACTTCTTTCATAGCTTCAAAAGTTGGAGCTTGGAGTACATATTGAACAGGGAATCCGGCTGAGCGTCCACCGCCAATTGTTTGTTCCTGGATAATGAATGTACGGGCAAAATTGTATTCGCCTAAACGTGCATTCAATAGGTTGACAATGTCTTCCTGGGAACGTTTTCGGTCTTTTACGGGAACCAGGTTCAGACGGATAAATCCTTTATTAACTCCTCCTGAGGCATTAAAGCTTGGAGAAGTAACGGCTAACAGGTTGCTTTTTTCCGGGAGTGTATCTACCAGATCGATCAATTGCTGCTGGTGCATATCCATACGCTCAAAAGAAGTTCCTTCGGGTGCATTTGACACGATCTGGAAACGGCTTTTGTCTTCCATTGGGGCTAATTCATCTTGTAGATTTATAAAAGTCAATACAACCAGAATTAATGAAACTCCCATGAGAATAAATGCAATCCAGGGACGTTTCATGAATTTTGTAAGTGTGTTTTTATACCCGGTCATTAATTTGTCCAGCCAAACTTCAGACATTTTGTAGAAGCGTGAATGTTTTTCGCTTTTTCGCAACAACCGGGAACTCATCATTGGAGTGAGGGTAAGGGAGATGAATGCTGATATAATAACAGATCCGGCAACGACGACACCAAATTCACGGAATAAACGTCCCGTTAGGCCCTCCAGGAAGATTACAGGAAGGAAAACGGTTGTTAAAGTGATTGTCGTAGAAATAATCGCAAATAGAATTTCCTTCGAACCATTATGAGCAGCCTCCTTCGGATCTTCACCGCCTTCAACCCGTTTATAAATGTTTTCCATGACTACAATGGCATCATCGACAACGAGTCCGGTTGAAAGTACAATTCCCAATAAAGTCAACAAGTTGATAGAAAAATCGGAAATGTACATGATGAAAAAGGTACCGATCAATGAAATCGGAATGGCAATAATTGGGATCAACGTTGTCCTCCAGTCACGAAGGAACAGGAAGATAATAATTACCACCAGTCCGAAAGCGATCAGGATCGTTTCTTCCACTTCTGAAATGGATTTGCGGATGTTTTGGGTAGAATCCAATGCTACTCCCAGATGAACATCTTTTGGAAGTTCCTTTTTGATTTGTTCTACTTTTTTGTAGATCTCATCCACGATTTCGATGTAATTTGCTCCAGGTTGCGGATTTACGGCAATACCGATCATCGGGATTCCATGATTCCCGCGCAATAAGGTACGTTCATTTTCCGGTGCTAATGCAGCTTCTCCTATATCTTTTAAGCGAATAATTTGTGTACCTTTTTTTGCAACAATAAGGTTGTTGAATTCCTCTTCTGTGGTTAAACGCCCGAAGGTTCTGATAGTTAATTCAACGGTGTTTCCTTCAATTCTTCCGGAAGGTAATTCAACGTTTTGATTTAGAAAAGCAGTCTTGACATCGAGGGCAGTTAAGCCCATGCCTGCCATTTTTTCCGGATCGAGGTTGAATTTCATGGAAAACTTTTTCTCTCCCCAAATCCTGATTTCACTAATCCCTTTGATGGTTTGAAGACGCTCTTTGAAGACATTGTTCCCCAGATCGGTAAGCTCCAGTAAGCTTTTTTTATCGGATTGAACTGTTAGGGAGAAAATGGTTTCGGCATTGGCGTCAGACTTTGCAACGATCGGCGGATCTGAATCTTGTGGAAGATTCCGGACAGCTCCTGAAACTTTATCGCGAACATCATTTGCCGCAGCATCCAGGTCAACACTTAGATCAAATTCCACGGTAATGGTACTTCTGCCGTCTGCACTGGTTGAACTGATGGTGCGGATTCCGGAAACACCATTGATCGATTCTTCCAGCGGTTCCGTAATTTGCGATTCGATGACATCGGGATTTGCTCCGGGATAATTGGTAGTAACTGTGATAATCGGCGGATCGACAGATGGGAATTCACGAATTCCTAAAAAGAGAAACCCAATGATACCAAAAAGCACCACGATGATAGATAAAACGGAAGCAAGAACCGGCCTGTTAATGCTTAATGATGCGATATTCATTTGGACGCGATTTTAGTTTTTACAGGCATTCCTGCACGAACGGCTAATAAACCGGATATCAAAACCTGGTCTCCTTCTTTTAAAGCTCCGATGATTTGGACTTTTTCCGGAGTTCGAATTCCAATTTCAACAGGAATTTCTTCCACTAATCCGTTTCGGACCACAAAGATTTTCTGACCTTTCAGGACCGGAACGATACTTTCCGACGGAACCATAAATGCGTTTTCTTCTTTACCCATATCGTAGTTGATTGACACGAAAGAACCTGCAATCAGATTTCCCGGATTTGGAAGCGAAGCACGAACAGTCATCATGCGGGTTCCTTCATCGATCCGGGGTTCAAATGCATATACTTTTCCCGAATACAATTTGGGATCTCCGTCGGTTTTGAATTCAATGATCTGTCCGACCTTAACATTCCGGGCGTATTTTTCGGGAACAGAGAATTCAATTTTTACGGGGTTTTCCTGTACGATTGAAGTGATCAGTGTACTTGTGGAGATGAAGGCTCCTTCACTCACGTGCCTTAATCCGATTTTTCCGGAAAACGGAGCACGAATAGTTGCTTTGGAGATTTGAACATTCAAAAGGTCCAGTTTGGCCTTCGTATCTGCAAGTGCTGATTGAGATACTTCATAATCCTGTAAACTGATTCCTTTTGCCTGGTATAAGCTTCTTTTTCTTGCTTCATCTTTTTCCGCCAGGTCCTGTTCAACCATTAGTTGCGCTTTTTGCGCTTTTAAAATGTCCGAATCTACTTGTAGAATGACAGTGCCCTTGTTTACATGTTGTCCTTCTTTGAAA
>CAMPIU010000268.1 GCA_946886545.1 uncultured Flavobacteriales bacterium
TGAAAATTCCATCCAAATATTATCGTTTGTTTGTAGTGGATTTAAAAACCAATAAAATTATTTCCAAAGGACTTTGCGCGCATGGCTCAGGATCAGAAATCGCCGGAACGGATTCCCTTCAGTTCAGTAATATCCCCAATTCCTATATGACTTCGCTTGGTATATACAAAATAGGTAGTTCGTACCAGGGCAGTTTTGGAAAATCTTATAAATTGGCCGGATTGGAAAAATCGAATGATAAAGCAGCTGCAAGAGCAATTGTATTGCATCGCTATGGCTGTGTTCCCGATGAAGAACAGTATTATCCGATTTGCAACAGTTTAGGCTGTGCCATGTTATCCGAAAATTACTTTGAAGAATTGATCCCGCTTATCGATAATGAACCAAAGCCGATACTCCTGAAGATTTATTATTAATTACGAATTACGTCCCGATAACTATCGGGATACGAATTATTAGAGCTTCTTTAACGTTTCCTTGATCTCCTTCATAAAGTCTGAAGCAAATACAAAATCATTGATTTCCGGGTTATCAGTCGTAATGATCGATTTACGGTCTCCCTGCCACCAGTTTTGGCCCTGATTAATGAAAGTTACGTTGTCACCGATTTCGATTACAGAGTTCATGTCATGTGTAATCACGATGGTTGTAATATCGTATTCGTAAGTGATCTCACGGATCAAATTATCTATAAGAATCGATGTTTGAGGATCTAAGCCGGAATTCGGTTCATCGCAGAATAAGTATTTCGGGTTCATGGAGATTGCACGGGCAATAGCAATCCGCTTTTGCATTCCTCCTGAGCATTCTGCCGGAAATAGCCCGTTTTTACCTGCAAGGTTTACCCGGTCCAGACAAAAATCCACGCGATCATGCATTTCCTTCCTGCTCATTTTGGTAAACATGGTTAATGGAAACATAATGTTCTGTTCAACCGTCATCGAGTCGAATAGGGCAGAACCCTGGAATAACATTCCGATTTCCTGCCTGATCTCCTTGCGTTGTAAGCGGTCCATTTTTGTGAAATCTCTTTCGTCGTACAAAATCTGTCCCGAATCTACTTCATGCAGCCCCACAATACACTTTGCAAGAACGGATTTCCCGGAACCTGATTGACCGATGATGAGGTTTACCTTTCCTTTTTCAAAGGTTGTGCTGACATCTTTCAGGATTTGGTTATCACCAAAAGTTTTATTGACATTGATAACTTCAATCATTACAACAAGAACATTTGAGTTAGGAAGAAATTCGCGATCAGAATCGCAACACTTGCACTTACTACAGCTTCTGTAGAAGATTTACCCACATCCAAAGATCCTCCTTTGGTGTAATAGCCTTTGAAAGACGCGATGGAAGTAATTAAGAAGGCAAAGACAACCGTTTTGGTCAAAGCGTAAACGATGTCGCTGTCTCTGTAAAAGAAACGAATCCCGTAAATGTATGTTTCAGTTGATGAAAGCCCGGATAGCTTCAGGGATAACCAGCCTCCGATCAAACTTAAGCCGATGGAGAAAATAATCAATATCGGAAAGAAGATCATCGCAGAAGTTACTTTTGGCAGAACCAAATAGCTCAAGGAATTCACTCCCATAATTTCTAAGGCATCGATTTGTTCCGTAACACGCATTGTCCCAACTTCGGAAGCAATGTTTGAACCCACTTTTCCTGCCAGGATCAGGGATATAATAGTTGGTGAGAATTCTAAGATAGTAGAAGAACGAGTAATGTAACCGACTGTGTATGCCGGAAGAAGCGGGTTGTCCATATTCGAAGCAGTCTGCAATGCAATTACAGCTCCCATAAAAGCAGACATCAATGCAACAATTGGAATGGATTTCACTCCAATCAATTCCATCTCTTCAAAAAACCGTCTGCGGAATATTTTCCATTTTTCAGGCTTTGAAAACACGATGAACATCATCATGAAATACTTGCCAATGTTTTGTATGATCCCCATTTCGGATATAAAGTTAAAAGAAATCTGTTATCTATGGAATTGAAAATTGAAAATGTAAAATTGAAAAGGATTTCTGACGTGAAAAAAAAGATTTTAGACCTTTTCAATCCGATAGCTATTGGAACTCAATTATTCATTTTCAACTAAAGGATATTCACTGGCCCTGATTCATAACTTGTTACCTGAAAGAGGTTCTGGGTCGGAAAAACACCTTAACTTTGTACAGTTGGAAGCAAAATTGACAAAAAAGGAAAAGTACATTCAGCAGCTGAAAGCCTATTTACCAAGTGGATTCGAGGTAATGGTGGCGGATTTACTGCTCAGTCATCCGGTGCGTTTTGCAATTACGAATCCAAGAACCACCAAACTGGGTGATTACCGTGCTCCGCAAAATGGAGAAACATTTCACCGGATTTCAGTGAATGGAAATTTAAATCCCTATAATTTTCTGATCACAACTCTTCACGAGTTTGCACATTTGCGTGTTTATCTCCAATTCGGATTTCGGATCAAACCACATGGTGAAGAATGGAAAGGAGAATTCAGAAAGTTATTATGGCCGGCTATTCAAACCGGATTATTGCCAAAGGACATCGAGATTGCACTCATGACAAGTTTAACCAACATGAAGGCATCTTCCTGCACGGATACACAACTTTCCCGTGTTTTAAGGCAATACGACAAGCGTGAGGGCGGGGAGATAATTCTTGAAGAGATTCCAAAAAATGCTACTTTTGTTTTGCAGGGAAAAACCTTTGTGAAAGGAGAATTAAGACGTACTCGTTTTTTATGTACAGAAGTGCCTTCAAAACGACAGTTTTTAATTCATTCTCTTGCTACTGTTCAACTTTTAGAAAACACACATGAAAGATAATTATTGCGTTATCATGGCTGGTGGAATCGGGAGCCGGTTCTGGCCAATGTCAACTGTTCAACGCCCGAAGCAATTTTTAGATGTCCTGGGAATCGGGAAATCATTGTTGCGAATGACTTTTGAGCGCTTATTACATATTGCCCCGGCTGAAAATATCTATATCGTTACCAATGCAAATTATTTTTCTTTGGTAAAAGAGCAGCTTCCGGAGTTGAGCGACAGTCAGATTTTAACCGAACCGGAAAGAAAGAATACTGCTCCGTGTATTACCTACGCTGCTGCTAAAATTTACGCGATCAATCCAAATGCCACTTTAGTTGTAGCACCTTCCGATCATTTGATCCTGAAAGAAGATAAATTCACTGAGATTGTAAATACAGCAATTTCAACGGCTAATACGAATGATCGCTTGGTTACTTTGGGGATCAAACCTACACGTCCTGATACCGGTTACGGTTACATTGAATTCGTTGAAGACGGGGACATTCTTCCGGGCCAGGTGAAGGATGTGAAACATTTTACGGAAAAACCGAATCGTGAACTGGCCGAGATTTTCCTCAGAAGTGGAAATTATTACTGGAATTCCGGAATCTTTATTTGGCGTGCAAAAACAATTTTGAATGCTTTAGAGAAATTCAAGCCGGAATTGTTCCATTTGTTTACGGACGAATCCGCTAAATACAACACACCGGAAGAGCAGGCTTATGTGAATGCTTCTTTTGCCGCTTGCGAAGATATTTCAATCGATTTTGCAGTAATGGAAAATGCGAAGAACGTAGATGTGGTATTGTCCAATTTCGATTGGTCCGATTTGGGGACCTGGGGAAGTTTATACTCACATCTTGAAAAGGATTACAATGGGAATGCGGTTATCGGTGACAACGTGCACATGATCAACTCCGAAAATTGTATTGTCAATTTACCCAACAATAAACTGGCTTTGATCCAGGGATTGGAGAATTATATCATTGTCGAATCGGATAACATGTTGATGATCCTGAATCAGCACGATGAACAGAACTTAAAAAAATACATGGCTCCGATGGAAGAATCGAGTCCGGCATTTTTCCCGAAATAGTATAAACGAATGTGGGCACGCGATTAATCGCGTGCCCACCGTTTTTTTGTAAAGGTTGGTTACGGTCTGTTATTGTATTCGCGAAGCAAGTCGAAATAACTCAAAGTTTCCATTACAACCACTCCACCCGTTGTATCTCCGTATTTTGCGGGAATTGCTCCTGAATAAACCATCACATATCCCAATGCTGCACTCGGTACATTTTGAACATCGTTCATTTTTACCCCGTCAATGTAGTTGATCACGTCTCCTTTTCTTGCTCCACGGAAGATCAATTGTCCGTCATCTGTTAGTTTCACATCAGAGGTCATAGATGCCACTATTTGCTTTGCATTAAATTTCACAGACATGTGTTGAATGTCTTTTTTGGTTAGTTTGATTTCAGGTGTTACACCTAATCTTAAACTTGGAGGACCGGAAAGTACAATTACACCACCATCAATTTCGGTAACTTTAGTTTGTACCACAATTCCGGTGTTTCCGTAGCCATCCGGTGCTACATCGACAATTTCAGGGGCAACCGTTGTATCCCCCTCCGCGGTGATAAAAAATACTTTGTAACTTCCAGCCGGAATAGCAGAAATCCGGAAGCGACCTTCTTCATTCGTGTATGCTCCGAAAACCTGCTCACCTCTTGTGGTGACAACCCGTGCTCCAAAAACGCCTTCTTTTTTCTCCGGATCTACAAAAGTTCCGATGATATCTCCAAATGTGTTTTGTGCGAAACTTAAACCGCTCAGGAAAAGTGTTGCGATAAATGTGATTGTTTTCATGATCTAATTATTAATTGATTTCTATAGAGATGCGGGGGTTATAGAAATTCCATAAAAAGAATATGAAAAAGTGAAACAAAAAAGTAGGGGTGGAAAATTTTTCACCCCTACTTTTTTTCTAATAATTAAATTATAATGATTCCGCAACCACCTCTTTTACATCCGGTAGATGCTGC
>CAMPIU010000269.1 GCA_946886545.1 uncultured Flavobacteriales bacterium
GAAGGCACGATCGGTATTCTTACCGATCAGCACACTCTCTTCCTGAGGAGTTAACTTATTGTATTTGGTTTCCTTTTTTGAAGAAGACGAATCAGACTTTGCCGGTTCCTGGGAACAGGCTGTAAATCCAAAGAGCAAACTGCAAATGATCAAATAATTTTTCATGGTTAATTGTTTTGAAAAATATACGTTGAAAAGACAATTCTGGATTTAAGCACACTGTTTATCTCCCACAGAAACAGTCACTTTGTTTGAACAGGAACGCAGGCAGATCTTGTTATCCTCTGCCTTTGTATCTACATGACTGAGCTAACGCTTGTTCTCTCGTGTTTAGCAATCTGTTATTGCTACACTCAGTCTTCACCAGCCACGGCTGCCTCTTATCGGAAGCAGTGCTTCCTCTTATTTTTTCTGTTTGTCCAGTTCCACATGAAGTCCAAGACCTCTTAGCGACTCACCGGCAGCTACAATTTTCCCTTCACCATCTACAAGAAAAGCGCTAGGGATAAATTGAACATTGTATGCTTTACCCGCTTCATTTGCTTTGTCCCAAACATGACTTTTCCAAATCAATCCATCTGCTTTAATAGCTTCTTTCCATTTGGTTTCATCACGATCAAGAGAAACAGAAAACACTTCGAAACCTTTCGCATTCTTGAATTTGGCACTCTTATATTTCCCGTAAGCTTCCACTACATTCGGATTTTCTTTTCTGCAAGGTCCGCACCACGAGGCCCAAAAGTCGATCAAAACCATTTTACCTTTCAATGAAGAAAGTTTTACGATTTTACCATCAACCCCTTTTAAAGCAATTTCAGGAGCTTTTGACCCCACGCCCGGCGCATTTTTAACCGTTTTAAAAGAAGACAAACCAATGCCCACAAATAATAAAGCCGAAAGAATTATAATTGAATTTCTCATCTGTTTTTAGTTTACACGACGAATGTCAGCACCCAAGTTCCGCAAGCGAATATCGATGTCCTGATAACCTCTGTCTATTTGTTCAATATTATGTATTACACTTTTTCCTTCAGCTGAAAGTGCGGCGATCAATAAAGAAACTCCGGCACGTATATCAGGAGAGGTCATTTGGATTCCACGTAAATTATGCTGTCTTCCAAGCCCGATAACAGTAGCTCTGTGCGGATCACACAAAATGATCTGTGCTCCCATATCTATCAGTTTATCCGTAAAGAATAAACGCGACTCAAACATTTTCTGATGAATCAGCACACTTCCTTTTGCCTGAGTAGCGACAACCAGGATAATGGACAATAAATCAGGAGTAAAACCAGGCCATGGCGCATCATAAATAGTCAGGATCGATCCATCAATAAATGTATCAATCTCATATGATTCCTGTGCAGGAATGTAAATATCATCGCCTCTTCTTTCGAGTTTAATCCCCAATCTTCTGAATGTATTCGGAATCACTCCCAAATTGTCCCAGCTCACATCTTTAATAGTAATTTCAGACTTGGTCATTGCAGCCAAACCGATGAAACTTCCGATCTCGATCATATCAGGCAAAATACGGTGATAACAACCACCCAATTCTTTTACTCCTTCAATCGTGAGTAAGTTTGAACTGATTCCTGAAATTTTCGCACCCATCGAATTCAACATTTTGCATAATTGCTGAATGTATGGCTCGCACGCGGCGTTGTAAAATGTAGTTGTTCCTTCAGCCAGAACTGCAGCCATGATAATATTTGCCGTTCCGGTTACTGATGCTTCATCCAGGTGGATATAAGCTCCTTTTAATTTCTTTGCTTCAATTGAATAAAAATGTTCACCGGCATCGTAATTGAATTTTGCACCCAATAGAGCAAATCCGTCGAAATGCGTATCCAATCTTCTGCGCCCGATCTTGTCTCCTCCCGGTTTAGGAATGAAACCTTTTCCGAAGCGTGCCAGTAAGGGACCAACGATCATAATCGAACCCCTCAGTGAGGCAGCTCTTTTCTTGAAATCTTCGGTTTCCAAATAAGCCAAATCCACTTCTTTGGCTTGAAAAACGTATGTACCACGTTCTACTTTTTCAATCTTCACCCCCATTGTCTGCAACAAGTCGATCAACTTATTCACATCCACGATATCCGGAATATTTGAAATAGTAACTTTTTCAGAAGTCAGCAAAGGAGCACATAAAACTTGTAAAGCTTCATTTTTCGCGCCTTGAACAGTCAATTCACCCTTTAGCCTCTTTCCACCGTAAATTTCAAACGATGACATACTTAATTCTTATTACGATTTTGGTTTTGATTTTGATTTTTCCCTTTAAAATTCTTTTGATTTTTCTGATTTTTCTTCGGCCGTTTATTGGGTTGAATTCCAAACGATTTCAAGATCAGGTTGGTATTCATCAATTCATCCGGGTTTTCCAAAATCAGTTCCCCTTGTGAAAGATCTTTTAATTGATTTGCAATCACATGATTTTCTACCGCATCATTGTTATAAGCTACGTATTGTTTTTTCATGAAATTAGCCATGGTAATCTTCAAATAATCACGCTCATCCGCAGCAGTAATATTTTTAGAATCCTTTAGGATTTCCTGGGTATATTTCCCATAGTGACCAAACTTGATACGTCCTTTCGGATAATCCATCCGGTCTGGCTTGCTTGAAAGTGTTTCAGGTTTTGGAATCTCATAAGGTGAATCGACTTCCAGTTTGAAATCAGACATCACGAACAAATGCGTCCATAACTTATGTCTGAAATCATCCACATCCCGTAAGTGAGGATTTAATTGTCCCATAACTTCGATAATTGCCCTGGTTGCTTTGTTACGTTCATCGCGGTCTGCAATTTCCATAGCATGAGAAATCATTTCTTGTACGTTTCTACCATACTCCGGAAGTAATAACTTCGGTCTCGTGGTGTTGTATTCCATAAATTTTCTTCGAAAAGTCAAAAATAAGATTTTAAATCGAAATATCGAGTTAAGAGTCGCTGCCAATTCAAGCAATTGAGATACATTTCTTCATATTAAGACAAAAAGGTTATTTTTAACTACGAATTAATCACTTTATGAAAACAACTTTCGTCCTTTTTATAGGAATAACCGGCTTGTTACTAAGCACTTCCTGCTCGTCCGATCCCAAAGTCAAACCAACTGCAACTGCGGAAAAGAACTCCAAAGATTCGGTGGAAACGGAAGAATGGTTCCCTGAGACTAATTTCGACACACTTCGCGGAATGTATACCGGTGATTTCGGCGATGGATTCATCAACGTGATTCTTACTTATGTCAACGATAAAAAGGCAATCGGTTATAACATTCACAAAGGATTGCAGCGAAACATCAGTGGTTCGGTGGTTCAGAAAAACGATCACTTTGAATTGACCCTAAACGAACCGGGCGACAATCCCTATGATGGAATTTTTGTTTTAACCATTTCAAAGAAAGATGGCAGTGTCCATGCAAACTGGACAGCCAATAACCCCAAAATACCTGCTAAAAAATTCAAGCTGAAAAAACAGGCGATCAGGCAAGATAGTGACTCAAAAAGTATCTATGAGGGTGGCGAGATCACCGAAGATAATTTCACAGAGCTTTTCTCTTACGCGAACCTGCAAGATGGAAATGTTGAATTTAAAGAAAATGGCATTATCCTGTATTCCTATTATCCTGAAGGACAGGAAAATGAACAGCAGGAAATCATTAAAGGGTCATGGAAGTTTGTCGACAAAAAAAACATGGTGATTGAATGGGCTAAGAACAATGTATTCAAAGGACGAAGCATGAAATTCAAACTTACACAGGATGAAGATGGAATGCCAAGTTTCGAAGGACCCGATAATTTGAGTATTTACCCGGATTATTACTAATTAAATCCTTTAATGAAAAAAACAGCCTGGATATTTTTCGTCATAGGAATTCTTTACGCTTCATACTTATTGCTTTTACTTTCCGTTCCGTACCTTGAAATGCGACGCGGGATTGATTTCCTGAAAACCAAACAATTAATTTACCATATCAAACACTGGAGATATAGTTTTTATATTCATGTATTCACCAGTATTTTAATCATCACAAGCGGTTTATTTCAATTCAGCAAAACCATTTTAAACAACTACACCAGAATTCACCGGATCTCAGGTTCCGTTTATTTGATTACAACACTCCTTATTTCAGGACCGGCAGCCCTCGTTATGTCGTTTTATGCAAATGGAGGTTACCCTGCACAGGCAAGTTTTGTGATCCTGAGCATTCTTTGGCTGGGAAGTACTTTCCTTGCTTATTACTTTGTGCGGAAAAAGGACTACGAAGCACACGGAAAATGGATGGTACGCAGTTATGCACTTACTTTGTCTGCAGTTTCTCTGCGACTTTACTCCTATTTATTCAATGTGTTCTATTTCACCATGGATCCGGTGGATCTGTACATCCTGCTTTCATGGATGAGCTGGATCCCGAACCTGATCGCAGCGGAGATTCTTATCAAATCAGGACTTGTCAAACGCTTACTCGCGAATCATTAAGCGCTGACTTCTGCAAAATTTTTCCCTTCCAGGTAAAGAATCTTTCCGGAAGCATCGATCCGGTATTTTTCCAAATCAATTTTCTTTTTGGAAACGATCGGATTGTCATAATACCCTTCTTCATCCGGATTTTTCTCGAAAGTGGTTTCGTAATTTGTAATTGTAAATGAAAGATCTTTATTGATAGTGCACATTTTCAATAAGGCAGAATAATCTTCCCGTCCAGCAATCTCCTTCTTATCGATGATCTTTCCGGTTTTTGTATAAGTTACCAGGCGATAAGTCAAGGGACTCATATCTCCGTTAAATTCATCCTTCACCACATAAATCAATGCCACATAGTTCTTTGT
>CAMPIU010000270.1 GCA_946886545.1 uncultured Flavobacteriales bacterium
CAATCCACTTCCGTGGATCATTTATCGAAAGCAGTGCTTTCTCTTATTTGAATTTAAAATTGTAAGTAATTGCCGGAACTATTTTGAACAAGGTTGTTTGAACAGCCTCTGTTTTAGAAGGATCATCTTTATTTTCTCTGAAGGTGATGGAATAAGCGTTTTCCCGGGCGTACGCATTGTAGACGGAGAAATTCCAGCTGCTTTCAAATTTCTTGGTGTTTTTACGAAGCCAGGTCACACCGATATCCAGGCGATGGTAATTTGGCATTCTGTAACCGTTTCGCTGTGTATAGATAAAATACGTCTGCCCGTCAATCTGGTATTTACCGGAAGGAAAAGTAACCGCATTTCCTGTATAAAAAACAAACAATGCAGAAACAGACCATTTCGGTGTAATATCATAAATCCCGACTACGGATAAATCGTGGGTTCTGTCTTGTTTTGCCAGATACCAATTTCCATCATTGATTCCATCAATTTTTCGTTCTGTTCGTGAAAGGGTATAACCGACCCAACCCGTAAACTTCCCGGTTTTTTTCTTCAACATGATCTCCAAACCGTAAGCACGACCAATCCCGGAAAGTAATTCTCCTTCCAGGCGCTCGTTTGCCTGTTCATTTGCACCGTTTTTATAATCCAACTGGTTTTGCATCCATTTGTAATAAAGTTCGGTACTCAATTCCAATTTGTTGTCGAAAAAATTCTTAAACCAACCCAGGGCAACCTGATCCGATATTTCCGGTTTGATATTCAAACTGGAAGAAAGCCAGACATCTGTTGGTGAACCGGAAGTGGAATTCGATACCTGATGAATGTTTTGTGTGTTGCGGGCATAGGCCGCTTTGATCGATTGTCCTTTTAAATACTGCCAGCTGAAAGAAAGTCTCGGTTCAACAAAGAAATATGATTTCAGTAATTTGTTCTTTGAATAAGTTTCCGTTGTAGCAACTGTTCCATCCGGATTATAAGTATACATCTCATCACCGCTTGCAAGCGCCATCAGATTAGACCCACGCAAACCATAGCTCATGGTTAGGTTTTCGGTAATGGTATAATCGTTACTGATGTAAACCGCATTCTCAACAGAATTGGTTGGCTTCAATCTTTTAGCATTGATCCCCGATTCTTCATTTGCATCAATTTGTCCCGGAGTAATTCCATGGTTGATCACATTCAAACCGATCTTAACCTTATTCCTGTTATTCGGAAACCACTGAAACTCTTGTTTTAAATTAAAGTCCTGGATTTGTGATGTAATATCAAATTTCACGTCACCTCCAGAAATTGAAATTTTGTAGTCGTATTTACTGTAAATAAAAGAGGTGTTCGAAAACCATTTTTCGTCGATGATGTGATTCCAGCGAAGTGTTCCGGTAGTATTTCCCCAATTGATCCCGAAAACATCACCTAAACCTAATTTGTCTCTTCCAAAATATCCGGACAAGAACAAACGGTCCTTTTTGCCAATCCGATAATTGACCTTTGCATTCAAGTCATAGAAAAATAACTTATTGTCTTTGAATCGATCGGATAATTTCAGGAACAAATCTGCATAGGTTCTTCTCCCCGAAACCAAAAAGGATGCTTTATCTTTCGCAATAGGGCCCTCAATGATTAATTTAGAAGAGATCAGACCAATTCCACCGCCGACATTGTAGCGTTTCTGGTTTCCATCATTCATTTTGATGTCCAAAACGGAAGAAAGCCTGCCCCCGTAATTCGAAGGTTGATTGCCTTTGTAAAGCATGGCATCTTTAATCGCATCCGAATTAAAAGTGGAGAAAAATCCAAGCAAGTGACTTGCATTATAAACCGGCGCTTCATCCAACAGGATCAAATTCTGGTCGGCACCACCACCACGTACATAGAAGCCCGAACTTCCTTCACCGGCATTCTTTACACCCGGAAGCAGTTGCATCGTTTTGATCAAATCTTTTTCCCCAAAAATCACAGGGATCTTTGAAATTTCTTTCGGATCAATTTTCTCAACCCCCATTAAAGGATCTCTTACATTCCCATCGGGTCTGTCGGTTGAAATAACGACTTCTTCTAGTTCTTTTTCATCTTGCTGTGTTTTCAGCTGGAAATCCAGGGATTGTGATACGGATAAATCCAATTCTTTCTCCATAGTAGGATACCCTGTAGCAGAAATTTGAATCGTATATTTTCCGGCTGGAAGAGTCAAAGAATAAAAACCATATTCATTGGTAACAGCGCCTAATTTCTGATCCTTTACACGAACCACGGCGCCAATGATCTCTTCTCCTTTTGATTCATCTTTAACAGTTCCGCTTAGGGTTGCATTTCCCTGAGCGAAAGAGATTGCAGTGATTAGAACAAATAAAATGGGTAATCCTAATTTCATATTGTTGAGTTGTGGTGTAAAATTCGCATTTATCCGCTCAATCTGAGCAAAAAAAATGGTGAATGGTTGTCATTTTTCGGTTAATGGTATATTAACAAAAAAACTCTCCCTCAACAGGAGAGTTTTTTAAAAGTTTCAAGAGTTGAAAAGTCTAAATGGCTCAATACTTTTTCCATTTTGCATTTTCAATTTTGAATTAGTTTAATTCTCCCTTCATTTTCTCTGCATTCTCGGCCATCTTCAGAGCATCGATCATTTCCTGTATATCTCCATTCATAAACGCACTCAAATTGTAGATCGTTTTATTGATACGGTGATCTGTGATGCGCCCTTGCGGATAATTATATGTTCTGATCTTTGCTGAACGGTCACCGGTAGAGACCAATGTCTTGCGGTGAGCTGCACGTTCCTGATGAACGCGGTCCAATTCTGCTTGGTATAAACGAGAACGCAAGACAGAAATTGCCTGTGCTAAATTTTTATGTTGTGAACGTCCATCCTGGCATTCTACGACAACTCCTGTAGGAATGTGCGTCAATCGGATAGCCGATTCTGTTTTATTAATATGCTGACCTCCTGCTCCGGAAGCTCTAAAGGTGTCTTTACGCACATCATTCATGTCCAGTTCAAAGTCTACCTCTTCCGCTTCAGGCAATACAGCTACCGTGATCGCAGAGGTGTGTACGCGCCCCTGAGATTCTGTTTCGGGAATCCGCTGCACACGATGAACACCGGATTCAAATTTCAACATTCCATAAATTCCGGCGCCGCTAATACTCATAGAAACCTCCTTGTATCCTTTTGAAGAGCCTTCGGAGGAGTTTACAATCTCATAAACCCAACCCATTTCCTTGAAATACATGGTGTACATGCGGTAAATATCTTCCACGAAAATACATGCTTCATCACCACCAGTTCCGGCACGCAACTCGATAATTGCATTCTTATCGTCTTCGGGATCTTTTGGAATCAACAGGACTTTGATCTCTTCTTCGATCTCAGGTCTTTTTTGTTCCAGCTCATTGATCTCCATCTTTGCCATCTCACGCATTTCGGGATCAGTTTCAACGTCAAGCAATTCTTTGGAGCTTTTCAAATTGTCCAAAATATTCTTATACGTTTTATAAGCGTTATCAACCTCTTCTAAATCTCTATATTCTTTATTCAATTTCACATACCGGTCCATATCAGAAATGATATCCGGGTCGGTAATCATTTTACCCACCTCTACAAATCGAAAATGAATTGCTTCCAGTTTACTTAATAAATCTTGCATCTATTTTTCTAATCTTTTAGTTCTTACTCTCATTCAAAATAGAGAATCCTGAACTTTGTGCTCTCCGCTTCTTAGCGGTAAGAATAAAACCATTTGTTTTAAACCGCAAAGAATGAGAGGACGCGAAGTCTAAAATCTCTCTCTGCAGGTTATAGCTATCCCTTGTATATGAACTCACCTACTTCGGAGCGAACAGTTACCTGTTTACCCGACATTTTTTCTACTCTACCAATAATTTGCGCATCAATTCCAAAAGATTTACTGATGTCGATTATTTGCTGTGCTTCACTTTCAGGCAAGTAAATTTCCATTCGATGTCCCATGTTGAATACCTTGTACATTTCCTTCCAGTCTGTCCCGGATTCCTCCTGGATCATTCTGAACAATGGCGGGATCGGGAACAAATGATCTTTAATGACATGTACATCATCTACGAAATGAAGGACTTTTGTTTGTGCCCCACCCGAACAATGAACCATTCCATGAATTGAAGAGCGGCATTTATCTAGAATTGCTTTAATAACCGGTGCATACGTTCTCGTAGGAGAAAGAACCAACTTACCTGCATCAACAGAAACTCCATCGACCTGATCTGTCAGATTTTTCGACCCCGAATACACCAACTCACCCGGAACCGCTGCATCAAAACTTTCAGGATACTTTTCTGCCAATGTTTTATTGAAAACATCGTGTCTGGCAGAAGTCAGTCCGTTAGACCCCATTCCACCATTATATGCATTTTCGTAATTTGCCTGTCCGTAAGATGCTAGGCCTACAACAACGTCTCCACCCTGAATGGTGTGATTTGAAATAACCTCCGATCGTTTCATACGGCATACAACTGTAGAATCGACAATGATCGTGCGAACCAAATCACCCACATCCGCAGTTTCACCACCAGTTGAATAAATCCCGATTCCCTGTCCGCGAAGTGTTTCCAGCAACTCTTCGGTTCCGTTAATAATTGCGGCAATCACTTCTCCGGTAATCAGGTTTTTATTTCTCCCGATTGTGGAAGAAAGCAGAATATTTTCCGTAGCACCGACGCATAACAGGTCATCAATATTCATGATCAGTGCATCTTGTGCAATTCCCTTCCAAACAGAAATATCCCCTGTTTCTTTCCAATACATGTATGCCAGAGAAGATTTCGTCCCTGCGCCATCTGCATGCATTACGATACAGTAATCTTCG
>CAMPIU010000271.1 GCA_946886545.1 uncultured Flavobacteriales bacterium
ATCCGGATCTATGAACCGGCAACAGCAAAAATCCTTTGCGACAGAATGGAAGATTTGGTTCTTCAAACCGGGCAAAATGGATTTCACTTTGTAGATGAAGCAGCACCTCCTGCCCTGATGCGTGAACTTGCCCTGGAAATCATCCGCAGGAAACTGGTAGTAAGCTGGTGGACCAATATTCGATTCGAAAAGAGTTTTACCCGTGATCTGTGTATCCTGCTGAAAGCTTCCGGATGCATTGCAGTTTCGGGAGGACTTGAAGTTGCTTCTGACCGTCTGCTTGCACTGATAGACAAAGGAGTAACGGTTTCGCAGGTTGCCAAAGTGACTCGTAATTTCACCGAAACGGGAATTATGGTTCATGCCTATCTGATGTATGGCTTTCCCACTCAAACCATCCATGAAACCATTGACTCGCTGGAGATGGTGCGCCAATTATTTGAAACAGGCGTATTGCAATCCGGTTTCTGGCATCAGTTTGCGATGACCGCACATAGTCCGGTTGGTTTAGATCCCGAACGCTTCCATGTAATCCGTGAAACCGGGACCGGGACTTTTGCAAATAACGATCTGATCCACTCTGACCAAACCGGCATAGACCACGAACAATTCAGCTTCGGACTCAAAAAATCACTGTACAACTTTATGCATGGCATTGGCTTTGACCTGCCATTGCAAAGCTGGTTTGACTTTAAAGTACCGCGTACTTCCATTGCACCTGATTTCATTGAACAAGCGATATTGGAAAACGAGAGCGGTTTTGTTAAACCAAGCTCCAGGGTTGTATGGCTGGGGACTCAGCCCTCGACCCGCTTCTATACCAAAGCAAAAAAAGGAAATCAATGGGAAATGGCAGAGTTGACTTTCCACACCCGGAAAGATCTTTTCTCGATCCAGGTTAGCAGATCACAAGGAATCTGGCTAGAGAAAATACTCAAAGAAATTTCAGTGTATGAAAACAAAAAAAGTCTTTTTCATGAAATCAAATCCGACTACGAACAACACAACGAAGAAGAAGATTTTGAACCTTTCTGGTATGGGAAGCAAGTTGCTCAATTGAAGGAAGCGGGGTTGCTCGTTTTGTAGATTTATCCCACAGAGGAACACAAAAGAACACGGATGTATAAATTAGGTCTGAATAATTGAAAAGTTAAATCAATAGAATTATTAAAATGATTTGGCAGTTTTAGAACTTCATTAATTACCAAATTTTTTATTAAACAGTTATTGTATAAAGGGAATACACTCCGCCTTCAAATCTCTTTAAAATTTTATTAACAGAATTTAAAAACTGCTCTATATCATCGATTAGCGCCATGAAACTTAAATTTTTCCTCCTCCTCAATCCTCCTCCAAAGGAGGAAGTCGAAAATACTATCACTCAAACTCCAGTTCAAAATGAACTCCTGCGTTGTCTTTTTTTCTTTGGACCGTGCTGTTTAACTGTTCTGCAAAGCCATCAATTAAAAAGTGTCCGAAGTGATGTTCACCGTCATCTCCGGAAGTTTCCGAAAATCCGGCGCCGTTATCTTTGTATGTTAATAAATACTTACCGTCCTTTAAGCGGAGTGAAAGATAAATCGAACCGTGATTTCTGCCTTTAAATCCATGTAGGATCGAGTTCGTGATCCATTCATTGATCAGTAAGCCAAGCGGGATCATTTTATCTACCGGGAGTTCCAGGTAATCGATATCCAGTTCAAGCTTAAAATTAGCCGGATCATTCACTAAAGAATTCAGACAATCCTTAAAGAGTTTTTCCCAGTAATTGGCCACATTGATCAGCGCAAGGTCTTTGTGCTTGTAGAGCGATTCATGAATACTGGCAATGGTTTCAATCCGCGATTGTGTTTTGTCGAGTACACCATTGAAGTTATTATCGCCCTCTTCCATCTGGAGTCGGATGAGACTCGAAATGATCTGCAGGTTGTTTTTTACCCGGTGATGCATTTCTTTCAGGATCACATCTTTTTCATTGTTCAGTTTTTCCAGTTCGGCTGTTCGCTTCTGCACTTTATTCTCCAGGTCATTCTTCAATTGAAGCAATTCCTCTTCTGCTCTTTTTCGATTAGTGATGTTTGTGGATAGAATGAATACTCCTTCCGGAATGGGTTCTATGCGCAATTCAAACCAGTCTTTTGTACCGTCGTTGTGAATAAATTCATTTTCAAACTGAAGGGTTACACGATCCTCCATGCATTTTTTCAGCTGGCTGAACATAAAAGTATTTTCAATTCCCGGATAACATTCCATCATGGTTTTACCAATGAGGTGATCGATTGTGCTCTGCCCCTGACTTGCAACGGTCCTATTTACATAAAGGTATTTCCAATTGTAGTCGATTACCTGAAACCCTTCAAGCAAGCTGTCAAGAATACTTAAGTTTAAAATAGATCTTTTCAATGAAGTAGCGTTTTAATTAAGTAAATAGTTACTAATCAGTATCCCAATTTAGTAAAAACCAAGTAAATAGCAATAGGGTTTTAAAATCGAGTTCATATTGGCACGAGCCATAGGCTCGCGCCAGCAAGAGGTGATCAGTAGTTCTGTACTATCAACTTTTTGGAGACAATAAAGTCATCACCTGAAATTTTCAGCAGGTAATTTCCGGCTTCCAGCTTATCGAGATCAATGAATTGAAGATTCTCACCTGTCTTCTTTTCAATTAAACGTCCGCGCAAATCGATGATCGAGATTTCAGTAATCAGCTCATCATTCGCTGACTGAATGTGAATTCCACTTGATACCGGATTTGGCCAGAAATTAACTTCTATCGTTTTCTGATTGTTCAGAGATGCTGTGCTCAATTCATACTGACTGAAAAAACGCCAGATTTCTTTAGTCGCATCAAAGTCCATGCAGGTATTTCCTGAAGAACCTGAAACCGGCCAGCCTGGCCAGCTGTGTCCACCGCCTGTTATTTTAAAAAGTTCAACGGTATGTCCGTTTATTCCCCCGGAATATACATAACGAGTTGCAGCAGCGTTGTCACTTGTATTTACATCCGGGATTGAAATAACCGAAGGAACCGGATTACAGTTGTTCTGATCTACCCAAAAAAGATTTGTTTCATCAATTCCTTTCATCGTTGAAGTCCCGGTATACGGATTGGTACTATCGTCTGTACCGTGAATATGAAGAACCGGAATTGGCTGAGCCGGAACACATTCGTCGTACATGTCGACAGACATAGATCCGGTAACTGTTCCAATCGCAGCAAAGCGGTTGCTTCGACATGCAAGCAAATAAGCCATAAAGCTTCCGTTTGACATGCCGGTGCAGTAAATCCGCGACGAATTGATCGAATAATTTGCCGCTATCGTATCGATCAGCGCTTCCAGAAATCCGACATCATCTACTGTCGAACCCAATATATTTTCATAGTTCCAGAATTTCACTCCAAACATCGTTGAGCCATCCGGATGCACCATGATAAAATTTGCTGTATCTGCTATCGGTCTGAAGTCCCTGTTTTCTGCAAAATCAGCGCCACTTGAACTCAATCCATGTAAGCCGATCACCATTGGAACAGGATTTCCCGGAGAATAAGACGCCGGCACGTAGAACGAATATGTCCGGGTAATTCCTCCATGTACAAAGGAACCAGAAACCGTAGTCTGTGCCTTTACAAATCCAAGCAGACACGTAAACAGTGCAGAAAAGTAGTACTTAGATATCATTAAGGAAATTTATGACTTTTTTCGTTTACCTGACTCTATTTTTTAGATTGAATGGAAATAAAACTCAAAATCAACCGATTAAAAACCATTGCTGAAACAATCATTCTTTATCCATATTTCCATCCTCATAAGTTGGTCCGTAAAGCCCCGGAACAGCATTTCCCGTTGAGCGCAGGTAAATAATCATTTCTCCCCGATGATGATAAATGTGATTGAATAAAAAACTGCGTGCCACAACTCCTCTTGGCAAAGGTCCTAACACGGTACGATCACCGACTTTCATAGTCCATTGATCCAGTAAATCTTCTTCCGTTATAGATTTCAGAGCTTGCCTTGCTTTTTCAAGATTCTTTTCAAAGAGATCGCGCGTAGCGTGAATATCATCCGGTGAACCACGTTCCAGGGAATCTTCCGACATGTCATACACATCTTTGGTAAGCGTTCCAACATACCAGTAATAAATAGTGGCGATATGCTGGGCCAGTTCCCCCATTGACCAAGAAACCGGAGAAGGTTTATACCCGATATGTTTTGCAGGTACGGCTTGAAGCAATTTCCGGGTACTTTCTGCTTCCTGTTCGAATTCTTCTATTAAGGCTTGTAACATCATGATTTCTGTCTTGTATTTAGTTTGAAATTAGGGAAGTGAAAGAAGCTTCCAAAATTTAATTGTTGTAAGTTTTACAGAATTAAAATGAGGGGGAAAAGCTGTTTTTTCATCAAAAAACGAGTAAACTCTTGTAAAAACAACTAAAAGTAGCGTAATTACAACTATAAGTATTGTTATTTTCATCGATTCCAGATATGAGTCAAAATACCTTTGCAGAGTCGAATTTTAATAAATAGTACTATGTTGAATACAAAGATCATTGGTAACAGAATTACTGAAGCGCGGAAGAAAGTAAACATTTCGCAGGCACAACTTGCAGAACAGCTTTTTATCAGTTCGCAGGCAGTTGGAAAATGGGAACGCGGAGAATCCATGCCCGATATCCTTACCTTAAACCGTTTGGGAGAAATCCTTGGAGTTGACCTCAACTACTTTTCAGCTGACCCGGAAAAAGTTGCTTACGAACCAGCGAAGAGTCATCCGGTTTCCTTAGAACATTCGGAAAAACAAGCTTCCACAGCACCAAGTGATGCAGTTCAATCC